>DATKZW010000732.1:0-20796 GCA_035527775.1 Sumerlaeia bacterium
GGGGAGGTGACGACGCGCGGCAACACGTTCTTTGCGCGCGAGGAGATCCAAGCGCCGTTTGCCGGCCATCAGGGCAAGCACTTCGACGCAAAAGCCTACGCCGCCGCTCTTCGCAAGACCCAGGACCTGTACAACAACACGGGCTTTGTGACCACCGAGATCACCGACCGTCTGGACTTCGACCGAGAGAAAGGACTGGTCAACGTGACCGTCGAGGTCGACGAGAAGGCCCGGACCAAGGTCGGCCGCATTCAGGTTCAGCGCCGCGATCTCCTGACCGACGAGGACCAGTCCTGGTTCGGGCGGATCTACAACAACGTTGCGCCGCCCGTCGACAACGACGTGATCCTCCGAGAGGTCGCCCTCAAACCGGGCGAGGTCTACGACAAGCGGAAAGAAGAGGAATCCGCCGAGCGTCTGCGGCGCCTGGACATCTTCGAGGAAGTCGACGTCTCCAGTCGCTCGACCGGCGACCCTGGCGTGCGCGACATGGTGGTCCGGGTCGAGGAAGGCGTGACCGGAAACATCTTCCTCGGCCTCGGATATTCCGAATCCTTCGGCGCCTACGTCTTCTCGCGTTACACTGAGCGGAACTTCCTCGGCCAGGCCGGAGACCTACGACTGGACGTCATGGCAGGCACGCGTGAAGTCAACGCCTCCATCTCCTACCTCGATCGCTACCTCGGCGACTCGGATAAGTCTCTCTACTCGGAAATCCACCACCTTTCCGCCCGCCGCCCCGGGTACGACGAGAAGAACACGGGGCTTCAGGTTGAGCTCGGCGTGCCCCTCGAGGAGGAGTGGAAAGCCTTCTTCCGCACGCGCCTCGAGTACGTCCAGCTTGACGAGAACGGGCATGATCCGGAAGAGGATTTCAACCGCGACTACCCGGTTGCGGCTCTCGGCCTGCGCTTCGTCCACGACACGCGAACTCGCGAGAAGCTCCTTGGGAACACCTACTGGGTCACGGGCGGCCACGTCGGCTCGGCCGGCTTGGAGGGAGGGTACGCCGACGGGCCCCTGGCGAAGCTGACCGGCTCCTACGAGTGGTACCGAAAGATCGGCGAGAAGCTGGTTTTCAAGACCGACCTGCGCGCCGGTCTCATGCCCGTGGACGCCGACCGCATCGGCCCCACCGAGCGTTTCTACATGGGCGGCGGCAACGACCTGCGCGGCTTCAAGTACCGCCGCGCCGGACCTCACGACCGCGGGGACGACGACGTGCCCCTCGGCGGCGCCACCAAACTCCTCGCGCGCAACGAACTCCACTACCCGCTGCTCGACAACCTGACCGGCCTCGTCTTCGTCGACGCCGGATCGATGGACGACGACGCCTTCAGCCTCTCGACGCCGCGCGCCAGCACCGGTCTCGGGTTCCGCCTCGCCCTTCAAGGCGTCCAGGTCGGCATCGACTTTGCCGCGCCCCTGGCCTCCGGCCGCCACGACGACACCCGCTACTTCCACTTCCGCATGAGCACTCTGCGCGGCTTCTGATTCCCGCCGCGGAAGATTCGCAGACTCCTCCCCCGCCCAACGCCCGTTTGCCCGACGAATCCGCATGGTCCGTCTCGTCCGTCCGATCCGTGTGCGGGGAGGGGCATTCGTTACGGATTCCGCACGTTGATGCACTTCATCTGGGTTTGGTCGCGAATGACGAGCTTGCCGTCGGAGAGCGCCATGGGGGCCCAAACCATTTCTCCCTGCAGGAGGCTGGCCTTGGCGAGCTCTTTGTAGCCTTCGGGGTTGGCTTCGACCATGCGCAAGTCGCCGTTGTCGCCGTCCATGACGAACAAGAGACCGTCGGCCAACAGGACGCCGCCGAAACGGAAGTGCGGAAAGTCCTTGCCAAGGTCCCTGGTGCGCCACTTGAGCTTCCCGTCCATGGTCATGCAGATGAGGCCGTTCCAGTCTGGGGGCGCCTTGCCCGTGCCGTTGGCGTATATGTGGCCTTTGTAGACAATCGGCTGGTGGGCGAGACCGTCGCAGAAGTCGACGTGAAACAGTTCCTTCACCTGGAATTCCCCGCCATCGCGCTTGACCTGGATCATCGTCGCGCCCGCTCCGTAATCTCCCGTTATTAGGAGTGCGTCCTCGGCCACCCGCGTCGGATAGGGAATTGGAATGATGCACTGCCAACCGTCGTAAGACCAGAGCCTGCGGCCGTCGGCGACGGAAAACCCGGCCACTTCGCCGGGAATTGGGTCAGGGCTTTTCTGGCCGCGCAAGGCGCTCACCATCACCGCCTGGTCCACTCCGTCCAAAGTCGTAACGACCGGCGAGACGTAGCCTTGCCCGCCTTTGAGAGGCGGCGATTTCCAGACGACGCGCCCGGTGTCGCGGTCGAGGGCGGCGACGCCCGCTTCGGTCGTCTGGGGCGCGACGATCACCAGGTCCTTGTAAAGCGAGGGCGACTGCGTCACTCCCCAGGTCGGGTGTTTCTCCGCGCCGAAATCCCTGACCAAATGCTTCTGCCACACGGGCCGGCGCGTCTCTCGGTCGATGCAATGGAGTTCGCCGAAAGGCCCGACGACAAAGATGCGCTTATCGTCCACGGTGGGAGTGGTCCGGGAGCCGTTGCGGTCCAGCGTTCCGGGCGAGTCGTAGGAGAACGTCCATTCCTCCTTGCCCGTCGCCAAGTCGAGACAGCGCAGAACGTCCTTCTGGTCGTCCACGCGATCGAGCACGTAGACCTTGCCGTCCTTGATCGCGGGTCCGCCGAATCCCTCGCCGAGGGGGATTCTCCAGAGGACCTTGGGGCCTTGCGCGGGCCACGCGCGCGCGAGACCCGTTTCGGGAGACGCGCCGTCTCGGTTCGGTCCTTGAAACTGCGGCCAGTCGGCCGCGCTCGCGCTGGAAACCTGCCGCGCCAAGCACAGCGCAACTGCCGTTGCGGTCAGCGCTCTGATGATGCTTCTCTTGCTGCTCCTCATATACCCACTCCTCTTCGGAAACTCCGGGCGCCGCCGAGACGAGGCCCTGGTCTGTGGATTCGTGCCATCTGGCCGGACGTCAGGGGGGCGAGCGGATGGTCCGGACGGACATTCTCCTCGCAGACGGCCAGCATTTTGGAACCGCCATCCGCAAGGCGGCGGGCGGAAGACATAAAGAAAGCCCCGCCGGGGCTCTTTCGCACGCCGGCGGAGACGGGTCTGTCTGGTGGAGGGGGCTGGATTCGAACCAACGAAGGCTAACGCCAACGGGTTTACAGCCCGTCCCCTTTAACCACTCGGGCACCCCTCCACGTCGCAGGGGTGGCTATTGTGCACACCCTAGCCCCTGTCGTAAAGGGCTTTCTACTCGTGTCGTTCGATTTTTCGGTTTTTCGATCTCTCCTCGCCGCCTCAGTCCGGGAGATCCACTCCCTGTTCGACTTGCTCGATTTTCCGCTTCAGGACTTCGGACTTCTTCTCATCCGACAGCAGCCCGAGGGCCTTCTTGAACTCGGCCAGAGCGTCGTCCTTGCGACCGGCCCTGAAGTAGGCGTCGCCGAGGTGCTCGCGAACGACAGAGTCTTCACGCTCGATTCGAGCCGCTTTCTCGAGGGCCTGGACGGCTTTGTCGTACTCGCCCTTCTTGTAGTAGACCCAGCCGAGGCTGTCGATAATGTGGCCCGCCGTCGGTCTGACCTCGAGGGCTTTCTCGACGAAACGCAGCGCCTCGTCGAGACGCTTTCCACGTTCGGCGTACAGGTAGCCGAGCGAGTTGCACGCCTCGGCGTATCCCGAGGGGTCGGCGAATCTCGGTCTGAGGTTGACGGCCGCCTGCAGGCAGGATTCCGCCTCGTCGAGCTGCTCCATCTCCCACTTCACGAGCCCGATGTGGTAGAGGGCCTCCGGCGTCCGCTTGTTATCCAAGGCCACCTTCACCAGCAGCGGTTCGATCCTGTCTTCCATGCCTGCCGCCCGATACACGTCCACCAGCGCCAGCTGCACCCGCCAGTTGCCTGGATCCTTCTCCAAGAGCGCTTGGGCGAAATCCACGGCCTTGTCGAACTCTTTCCTCTCCTTGTGGAGATCCATTATCGTCAGCTGCATGGGCAGACTGTCCGGCGTCGCTTCGAGAGCTTGCTCGGCGAATCGCAGGGCCTCCTCGCTCCGGCCGGCCTCGCTGTACATCTCGATCTTGGCGAGCTGAATCGCCAGGTTGCCCGCGTCTCCGTCAAGGGCGCGGTCGGCGAAACGCAGACCTTCGTCATATCGCTTGGTCTTCCTGCACACGTACACCAGCAGGGCAAGAACGTCGACCTCCCGCTTCTCGCCAACGTGCTGGAGTCCCTTTTCCAAGGGCGCAATGGCCTGATCGAGGCGATCCAGCCGCTCCAGAAGATCCACGAGAACGCGATAGCGATCCACATCGGAGGGATCCTTGGAGATCGCGCGATTGAGGAACCCAAGCGCTTCGTCATAGCGTCCGAGCTCGAGCCAGATGCGGAGGGTGAGTCCTTCCGTCTCGGCGCTGCTGGAGTCAATCCGCCGAAGGCGCGTAAGGCAGCTTTCGGCGTCCTCCCACAAGCCCACCTGCATGAAGAACCGCGTGGCAAAGAGCAGGGGCTCCCGGCCCGCGGGGGCGTGGGTCAGGTAGCCCTCAATCGCGGACCGCGCATCCGCCAGGTTGGACTGGGCGATTTGGAGGTGGGCGAGGCGGAGCCACGCCTCCTGGTTGCGCGGATGGTGATCGAGCAGGGAGCGAAGGACCTTTGCGGCTTCCTCCGGCTTCGAGCAAGCGCTCAGCGCGGCCGCATATTGCAGTTGGATGTCATCGCGGCCCGGGTATTCCTTGGCCGCCGAAGCGTAGAAATCCAGGAACGCTTCCTGGTTTTCCCGCCCGCCCAACGCCTGGTTTATCACCGCCAGCAGGCCGCGGTCGTCCGGCGTCGCGATGAAAGCGCGGCGCAGAGTAGCCAGGGTCTCACTCGTCCGGCCGGTCCGGCGCTGCAACTCGTAAAGGTGGAGGTAGCTTTTCGTGGCCTTGGGATTGAGGAGGACGGCCTTCTCCATGTAGGGCAAGGCCTTTTCCGGGTCGCCGCGCTCCTCGTGGATGAACGCTAACACCTCCAGGAGGGGGACGGCGCTCTGCCCCGGCCGCGCCGCAATCAGGTCCTCGTAGACGCTTTCCAGACGATCGAGGAGGTCCTTCTTCTCGGGGCCGGACAGGTCCGTGTTGATTCTCGCCCCGTAGCTTCGACCCAGACGCTCGAGCACGCGGTGGTTGCGAGGGGCCATTTTGCGAGCCGCCTCGAGGACCTTTACGACCTCATCCGCGACCTTCCCGGCCTCATCCGGCGCCTCGCGCACGTGGTGAGGGCTGCGAGGCGCGATCTTGCCATTCTCCTCGACAGTTCCTGGCGCCTCATCCGGTCCGCCCGCGCGCTCGAGGACGTCGGCCAGCAAGAGATACGCGGCGACGGTCTCGGGCCGGGATTTGATGATCTCGCGGCAACGCTCCCGGGCTTGGTCGAGCTGCTGCTGCTTGATCAGCGTCTGCACTTCAAGGATCGCCAGAGCCGGAGGCCACTGCGATCGATCGCCCTGCTTCTCGAAAACGCGCGCGGCCTCCTCGCATTTCCCGCTCTGAACGAGAAAGGCCAAAAACGAGAAGTCGCGCAGACGGCGACAGCGTTCCCGGGCATCCCCTCCCAAGGGGGAGTCATCAATTCTCGGCGGCAGACCGATATAATCGGGGCGTCCCTCAAACTGTTGGTGAATGCGAGTGAGCTGTTGACGGGTTCCCCGATCCGCCAGCGACCGGGCGCCGGCCGGCGTCCCCGGGAGCGCAACCGCAACCAGGAGAGCACACAGCGGGAAGCGGAGATTTCCCCTTTTCCTGTCCGCAAGGTGCCGCATAGATATCCCCATCCTTCTTCAGTCAATTCACCCCGGCGCCGCGACCCGCGGTCCCGCTCTTGCCCCGTGGGGCCGTGGCGAGGGCGCACCAATCGTCGGCCCACGCGCCGGCGAAGGAAGACAGAATACCAAACACCGCGAATCACTTGCAACCCAAATGCCGCCCGGACGGACGGCGGAACCCAGCCGGCGGCGCCGCCGAACCCCCGTCCCGCGCTTTCGTCACGACCATCGAGGCGAACCAGGCCCATCGCTCGAGAGCGGGGAAGCGACGCAACACGGGGATCTCGGCGCGGCGCCAACGCCGGAGGCTTCGGCGAAACCGGGGCAGGCTTCTCCAGCCGTATTGCCAGAAGAAACTGCCGGCGCTGAGCAAGTAGAAGGGCTTCCAGCGCAGACGGCCGAAAGGACGCCGCAGTTCGGCCATGGCTTTGGCGTCGAAGTAGCGAGTGATGGACTTCCAGATTCGCGGGGCGAAGAATCGACGGTACAGGCGGATGATTGGATTGCGATCGAGGGGCTCGATGAATGCCCCCTTTCCCCCCCGTTTCAGGACGCGGTGGATTTCGCGGGCCGCTCGCGGAAGATCGGTGTGAATCAGGACCGATTTCGTGAAAACGACGTCGGCGCAGTTCGCCGCGAAAGGCATTTCCTCGGCGCGCGCCGCCACGCAAGCGACCCGCTCCCCCAGCCCGGCCCTCTCGGCCAGGCGTCGCATGACCCGCATGCGCTCGAGCGCCGCGTCCGCCACGACAACCCGCGCCCCCGACCGCGCCCAGATCAGCCCGTGCACGCCCATGCCGCCTCCAAGATCCACCAGCCGTCTTCCCGACACGTCGCCCACCTGGCGGCGCAGCCACTCGAACTCCGGCGTGGAGGCAAACGCGATCGCTTCGTCCAGCCGCTCGAAGGGGTCTGGCCCCCTGCGCGAGAGGTTTTCGGCGTCCAGGTTCTGGTTCCAGTAGGTTCGAGATGTCACGGACAAGCCATCAGATGCGCAGGGCGTCAGGTGCGCAGAATGTAGATCGCCCGCGGCGATCGCTCGTCCAGGGGCGAATCGTCGTAGTCCCCAAAGGCGGTCTCGACGTCGAAGCCGTGTCGCGAGGCCATGGCTTCAATCTCCCCGGGTTCGTAGAGGCGGACGCTTTCGAGCGCTTCGCTCGTCCGGCCGTCCTCCCAGGCGATCTCGATCCGCTTTTCCACGCGCCGCGTTTGGGGATCGATCGTGCGGCGCTCGCGGACCCGGGCCCCGCGCCGGGTGGTCCGCACGGTCTCCGGCTCCAAGTTCGCCCGCAGCCACGAGGGATTGATGTGGTCCAGAACGAAACGCCCGCCGGGCTTCTCCAGAACGCGCGCCACCTCCGCGAAGACTCGTTCGTTCTCCCCCTCGCTCATGAAATAGCCGAAGCTGGTGAAAAGGTTGAGCACGAGTCGGAACGTCCGGTCACGGAAGGGGAGGTGACGCATGTCGGCCCGCGCGAGGAGAAGTCGCGGGGCCAGCCGGCGCCGTTTCCGGGAGGCGCCGGCCAGGAGATGGGGCGAGAGATCGACGCCGATCAGGCCGGCGCGGGTCCGGCGGATCCACTCGAAGCCGTGGCGTCCGGCGCCGCAGCACAGATCGAGGACGCGCCCGTCGGAGGGATCGTGGTCGTCACGGCGAAGCAGGAAATCGACGGCGCGTCGCGCGCACGCTTCGTCACGGTGGCTGTAAAGATCCGTGTAGTGGGGACCGAAAGCGGTTTCGTACCACGGTCGGGTCACCGGCGTCAGACCTTCCCCAAGACGCAGTCGTCTCGGCGCGCCCCTCTCCAAGCATGCTGACCTTCAGCCGCGCCGCGCGCCCCCTTCTCGTCGAGCGGCGCCATTCAAACGTCCCTCTCAGAAATACGCTTCCAACCGCGCCGTAAACTCCGGCGACTCGGCGAACAACCAGATCACCGACTCGTAGGTCTCGCGCTGCGCATCGAGCTCGCCTGCCCAGTACGTCACTTCCGTGTCATTCGGGAATCGCCCGAGGAAGGCGCGGTAGAAGCGCGTGACGTAGACGGTCGTCGTGGGGTTATTGCTCAGGAACTCGCTCGATTGAATCACCTCGCGCGCCATCTGCACGGCCTGGGCGCGCACCGACGCGATCCCGCCCGAGGCGTTCGCGGCGTCGAAGAGCCCCGCCGCGTAGTCCAGGCCGCTCTGATCGACAAGCCGGTCGAGGAGACCGATGTACATGAATGTCACGAAGTTGCGCGTGGGATTGCCCCCGAGGCCGGGAAAAAGGCCCATGATGCGGTTTGCGAACTCCTCGGACTCCGAGAATACGGTCATCACTTGCGAACGGTTCCACACGCCGCTCGTCCAGTTGTCGAGTTCCGTTTGGCTGGGGGAGCGGTTGAGGAAGACCAGATAGCAATCGGTGATGAACTCGGCGTCGGTGCGGTTGCGGTTGGCGTATTCCTCGGACAGGAAGAAGAGCCGCGCCATCTCGCGCGGGATGAAGCGGACGTCGATGTTGAAATTCACCGCGTAGTTGAAATAAGTCTGCCACCCGTTCAACTCGCTGGACCCGGGATCGCGGCCCAGAACCCGCTTATAGAACGAATCGATCAAATCGCGGATCGGTTCCTCCCCCGTCACGGTCGGAGTTGGGCTCGGCCCTTCGGTCGGGGTTTGCGCCGTCGTGGGTTCGGCCGTGGGCCCTTCCGTCGGGGTGAGTGCAGCGGTGGGTTCGGCGGTCGGCCCTTCGGTCGGAGTTTGTGTTGTCGTGGGCTCGACGGTTGGGCCTTCGGTGGGCGTGGGCGCGGGCGAGGGTCCGCCTTCTGGCGTTGCGGTTGGCGAGGGGATCGGGCCGGAGGGGGCGTTGGCGTTGAAAATCCTCCGGACTTCGTCGGCGGTGAGGGCGCGATTGTAGATGGCGACTTCGCGGATGCCGCCGCTGAGATTCCCATTGCCGACCCCCAGAAACAGGTGGTTGGCGTTGTCCGTGACCGTCCGGGCGGAGGCCTGGTAGGTTTCCATGATCTGGACGGCGTCCATGTAGAAGCGCACGTTCGTGCCGTCCCAGACGAAGGTCACGTGCGTCCACGTGTCGCTGTCGACGACGTTGTTGTAATGATCGACCGCGTACATGTAGTCGCCGCCGAATTCGGTGTTGACGTGACTGTCGGCATTGTCTTCGGCGTAGTGGTGGCACGCGAAAACGCTGTCCTTCCGCAGAACCGCCACGTAATTCCCGACGGCGGGGAGGATGTTGTCGTTGGGCCGGTACCAGAAGCAGTAGGAGAAGGCGCCGCCCGCGCCGACGACGTCCGCCGCGCCGAGGTCAACGACCGCGCTCGCAGAGCCGTCGAAGATCAGGCACTCGACGCCGTCGATGGACCCTTTTGTGACACCCGAGGGCAAGGTTCCCGAGAAAGACGAGTCGAGCATGAAGAAGGCCGTGCGACCGTCAGTGGGATAGCCGGTTGCTCCGGAAGACGGGTTGTTGTGCAGACGGTTCCACTGGATGTTCAAGAGAGGAATGAGTTCTTTGGTCGCCACGGCGCCGCCGAAGTGCGAGGGATGGGAATCGCCGCTCGGGAACGCCATGCGGATGTCGTCAACGAAGTCGGCATCGCTCGTCGTGACGTAATCGCGCTCGCCGGTGAAGGGGTTGTAGCGCGAGTGGTTGTGCTTCTGCTGATAGGCCGGCATGGGTTCGCCGCTCGCCTGATGCTCGCCCGTATGGATGTTCCAGTAGTTGAAAAGGAGCACGTTGTCGTAAGCGTAATCGGCCAGCCACTGATTCTCAAACCAGTCCGAAAGGGCGCGGGCGTGGGCGCTGGTCGAGTCCGTCTCGGGAGGCGCCACCCAGGCGACGAACAGGATGTCGCGGTAGCGCGCCTCGCCGAAAACGTCGAGCAGGGCGAGGTACTCGGCCTGGATGAAGTTGATGGGGCCGGCGGCCCCGCCGCCTTCCCGCCAGGTCGAGTATCCCGCGCCGGTGATCCACGTCCGGGCCTGCGCGAGGGTCGGGTTCTCGGGCAGACCGCCCGAGGTGTCCGGCGCGGCGATGGCGCTGTTGGGGAAGCAACTCTTGAACATGATGACCGGGTTCGTCTGCCCCGAGACGCCGGCGGCCGTGAACTCATCGGTTCCCTGCTCGGCGTAGGAAATGTCTTGGGCGCAGCAATGGATCAGGTCCTCGCCGCCGACGTCGTTGACGTAATTCGTCGAGTCGCCGCTGTCGAGATAGCGCCGGAACTTATAGTGCCAGTTGCGGTAGTCCGTGTAGTGATCGCCGTCGGCCAGGATCGAGCCGTAGGAGAGGTGGTGGAGGATGTAGTTGTTGTTGTAGAGGGCCACCTCGCCGTTGCCGCCCACGTCGGACGTGAAGTGGCGCGTGGCGTAGACGCCGTCGTCCGGCCCGCGCCTCACTCCGGCCACGCCGTCGTTCCACACGCAGGACCCGTCGGTGTCGTACTTCTGGGCCCAGTTGGCTCCGGTCGAGTGATGGATCCAGAGCAGGTTGACCGGCGTCTGCGGCGGCGAAAGATTGGCCTCCTGACCCAGCACAGGTCCCGCCGCGCAACCCCACAACGCCGCCACGACACACAGTCGCACGAAGATCTTACGTCCCATCATCTTGCCCTCCTCCCTCAACGAAGTTTTTCCGATTGCGAAGGCGTCATGCCCATTCGCCGTCCTTCCTCGTTGTGTCCGCCTGGGTGATCGGAAGCATTCCATAAGTCGCGCGGTGAACTCCCGCAGATGCGGAGTGCGGACTTCGGATTGCGGGATTTTCGGGGATCGCAGCCCATCGCGCCTCACGGCGTTCCGAAGTACGTCCTCAAGCGTTCGCTGAATTCGGCCGACTCGGCGAAGAGGTCGATCACGCCGTCGGTTGTCTGGCGCCCCGCATCGATCTCGCCGGACCAATCGCTTACTTCGGAGTCGTTCGGGAACCGGCTGAGGAACGCGCGGTAGAAGCGCACGACATACTCCTCCGTCGTTGGCTGTTTGCCCAGGAACTCCGGCGACGCGACCACTTCCCGCGCCATCTGTTTGGTCTGCGCGCGGACCGCCTCGACGCCGCCTTGCGCGAAGGCCGCGTCGAAAAGACCGGCGGCGTAGTTCAGGCCGTCCTTGTCCACAAGCCGATCGAGGAGACCGATGTACATCGTCGTCACGAAGTTCCGCGTCGGGTTTCCGGCGAGATTCGGGCACATCGCCTCGACGCGATCGGCGAACTCCTCGGACTCCGAGAACACCGTCACCACTTGCGAGCGGTTCCACACGCCGGCGAGCCAGTTGCCGAGCTCGGTCTGGTTCGGAGTGCGATCCAGGAAGACCTCGTAGCAGTCGGCGATGAACTCGGCGTCGGCGCGGTTGCGTGCGGCGTATTCCTCGGAGAAGAAGAACAGCCGCGCCATCTCGCGCGGGATGAAGCGCACGTCGATGCCGAAGTCTACGGCATAGTCGAAGTAGCCATGGTGCCAGGCGTCCGCCGCGCCCTTCTCGGCTCGGCGGTCGAGAACAAGGCCGTAGAAGGAGCGAATCATCTCGCGGATGGGGATGGGGGCGCTGAAACAGTGGATGCTGCCGTCGTCGGTGCTGGCGTAGAGCCGGCCGTTGGCGACGGCCAGACCGTACGCCTTGCCGTCGACGGAGCCGGTCCAAAGGCGCTCGCTGGTCGAGGCGTCAAGAGCTGCGATCTCGCCGTCGCCGCCCGCAAAGAGCGCACTCCCCGCCATAATGAGAGCGTAAGGGTAAGCGCAGTCTTTCCTCCAGACGATGGATCGGTTGCTGCGGGCGATCTTCACGATCTGCGTATCCGTGTTGCAGTAAGCGAAAGTGGAGTCGGCGATCAGGTAGTTGCCGCCGGCGACGCTCCCCATGTAGCCCCGCGACAGCATGCTGTACTGGTAGGCGGCGTTCGTCTCGCCGGGCCCGGACCAGAAGTGTTGCGCATCGGGAGTCAAGAGAGCCCAGCAGCCCCCGTCGCGAGCGTTGTTGCGCACAGGGCCCAGCGTTGCGCCCGTGTCGCGGCGGTAGGCGATGGGATACCCCTTTCCGCCGGGCGCCAACAGGATGTCTGAAGCGGCAACCAGGTAGCCCTGATGGGGCCGGCTCACCTCCTGGGTCCAGCCGCCGGAGCCGTCATCGGCGTTTCGCTTGCACAGATAGATCTTCTCTCTGGGAAAGAAGCCCGCCGCCCAGAAGACTTCGCCATTGTCAACGAGGAGCGCGCTTCGGACCGGCCAAAGCGACATCATTCGGCCGTTTCCCCAGATCATCTCGTCCGTGGGTCCCACCCGTTCCTTCCAAACCAGCGAGCCGTCCGAAGCGTCGAGGCAGTAGGCGCAGCCGTCGTCGCTGCCGACGTAGACTCTGCCGTTGACGACGTGGGGGGCGCAACGCACGGGCGCCTCGGTGAAAAACGTCCACACCCGCCGACCGGTAGCGGCCTCCAGACACGCGACGGCCCCGGTCCTGGAAGAGCCGAAGTAAACGGAGTCCCCAACCGCGGCGACGTCGAAGCAAAAGTCGAAATTCTGGCGGGGTTTCAGATTCGTCTGGGTCTGTCCGTCCACGGCGGGGGATTCCGTCCAGGCCGGGGTGGGCGCGCCGCAGTTGTGGGTCCACACCTCCCCCAGGGGAAGCTCGAGTTGCTCGGGCGTGATCCCGCCCCGGCGGATGTCGCGAAGGCGCGTGGGCCAGTCCTCGCCGGCCGCGGGAACGCACAGCAAGACGATTGCGGCGAGACACCATGGGGCTCGCCATGTTAGTGAGTTGCTTGGTCCACGCATGGTTATTGTCCTCGGCACGTTGAGTTCCGCAGTCTTCCGCGGCGCACGGCCAGCCGCGTCGGGTTGCTTCTTGTCATTCATTCAAGCCTTCTCCCTTGTTCGCGCCCTTACTGCGGTTGCCAGGCGATACTGGTCTGAATGGGGTAGTCGCACGTGCAGCCGCTGCTGGCCGCCGGCAGCATGATGAGACCTCCCGCGGGGATGATGTCGATGTAGCAGCCCGGGCGTATGACGGGAGACAGCGGGTCGCTCAGGCCGTTGCCGCCGAGGCGGTAGATGCTGGCGTTGCCTTCGTTGCGGCTGAAGCAGTGGTTCATCGAGGCCGAGCAGTCGCTGCAATTGCTGGTTCCGAAGGAGAACCCGACGAACGCTCCCGTCTGAAGGTCCAAGCTTCCGTACTTGAAGTACACGGTATTGCCAACGATCATCGGGTGTTTGTCCTGGTAGCCGTGAGCGTTGTTGGCCGTGCGCGAATCGATGCCGCTTCTCGCCCACAGGGCGGCGCAGTCGGCGGCGGCGTAAGCGAAGAAATCGTAAACGTAAGTGCCAGAGGAGCCGCCCGTCCGAGCGCCGGACGCCAGGAGGACGCCGTTGGCGCAGCTCAGGTATATGCTGTGCTGAAAGGTTATGCTCCTCTGCTCGCGCCATTGGAGTTCTCCCGTTTCCTTGTCGAGCTTGACCAGATGCTCCAAGGTGGCCCAGGCGAAGCGGGGCAAGTCCACGCGGCCGTCCTTGTCGCCGACGACCATGGGATCGAAGCTCTCGAAGAAGAACACCGCGTCGTCGCTCACGCAGATCGTGGGATTGGCGATGACGGACCCGGCGTCGTACGTCCAGAGCAGGTCGCCGTTGTCGGCGTTCCGGCAGAAGAGGCCCGTGCTGGCGACCACGGGTTTGCCGTCTCCGTGGGATATGTCCCAATGGTTGCCGCCCACGCCTCCGACTACTGATGCGTCGGGGACCTGTTCGCTCCCAAGGAGCAAGTTCCCGTCAACGGCCACGTATCCCCAATCCCGGCTTTCCGTCGGCGGATGGAAGGCGGCCACAACCGTCCCGGTTTCAACGTCTGCTTTCAGACAGTCCTCCTGAGCGACGATGTAGACGTAGTCGTCAGTCAACGCGACCCAGCCGGCGTCCCTGTTGACGGCCACCCGCGAGGAATCGGGAACCTCGAGGTCCCACAGGCGGGCGCCATTGTAAGCGTCGACGCAGGTCACGCGGTGAGCGCCTGGAATCACCCATTTGCCCGCCTTGTAGAGGGAGCCCATGGCGCGAGCGTGGCGCTCGACCAGGACGCGCGGCCCCGGCTGGCCGAACCAGAGCACGCGCCAGTCGTCGGTGGTGCGTTCGTCGCGACTGCATGCGGTGTTTCCAAGGTCCGCCCACATCTTCGTCCACTCGCCGGCGCCGGCCAGCGGAGCGCGATCGACGCGCGCCCAGAGGCCGTTGTCGTCTTCGGTTATGCCAAAGGAAAGTCCCGCCCCCCCGAGCCATCCTTCGAGATCGGCGCGCGCCAGGGGATTGGGACAACCCGCGGGCTGTCCGATGAGGGCGACGCCGCCGTCGGGCCGGACCATGCGGAAGAGCTCGGCCGCGGAGCCGCCGTACGCTCCCGTGGAGACGATCGAGTCGGAAACGACGAGGACGGCGGCGTAGTCGCGGTACCGCAGCTCCTCGAGCGAGCCTTGGTGGAGAGTGATCCGATCCCCGTATAGGCCGGCCTCCAGGAGCGCGCTTCTGCCGGAGTCGACCTTCTCGGGATTCTGCTCGACGCCGATGACGTCGAGCCGGCTGCGAAGGGCCAGCTCATAAGCCAGCCGCCCCTCGCCGGCGCCGAAAACCAGGCAGTAGCCCTTGTTGACCATGCCAGTCTGGGCGAGGATATGTTCTGCTGCTCTCACGTAGAGCGGCGTGAGTTCGTCGGCTGGGTACGGCGAGGCCGCCGGCGCGGAGCGCGTCGTCGCCGACGCGCCCGCCAGCAGCGCCAGCGCAAGAAACCCACCGAGAGGGCTGGCGCGCCTTCTTGCCGCGCAGGAAACGCGACGGCCCGAGGAGGAGGTTGCGAAGCAGCCTGTGGGAACGTTGTCGCCACTGAAGTTCTTGGCCCCCTTGAAACGTTCAGCGATTTGCATGGTGAGTCTCCGATACAGAAAATGAGGATTCGCTCTGAAGAGCCCGACAAGGTCGGCAGGGGTTCTCCAGCCGAGGCGAACCGCACGACCTCGAGACCATAGGGAGGCCCGAGGCGCCTCTGCACATCGACAGTCGGTGGCCTCCTTTCCCGTTCTTTCCCTAACCTGCGGCGCCTTTTCCGTCAGAAAGAGAATACACTCCTCCCCCCCGCTTAGCCACCCCAAAAAACGCGCCTGCACCCCTGCCGTGAACTCTCCCAAATGCGGAACGCGGAGTGCGGATTGCGGAATTTCTGGAGATCGCACTCCATCGCGCCCCACGACTCCATCGCGCCTCACGGCGTTCCGAAGCACAGCCTCAAGCGTTCGGCAAACTCCGCCGAGTCCGCGATCCCGTTCGCGTCGTCGTCGCCAGCGAGGAGCGAGATTTCGGCGGGGGAAAGAGCCCGGTCAAGAATCACCAACTCGTCGATCCGTCCGTCCCACGGGTTCATCTGACCCGGCGACCTTCCGTCGTAGCCGACTCCCAACAGACCCGGCCCCTGGTAGATCGCGCCCGTGGGTCGGTCGCTGTTGTCCAGGACGCCGTCGAGATAGACGCGGCGCCTGGTTGCGTCGAAAGTCAGAGCCACGTGATGCCATTCGGCCACCGGCAGCTGCTTCGAGAAAGCGACGGCGTTCGGCGTCAGGTTGTTGTCGTCGGCGTAGAGAGGAGACGAGGCGTCGCCCGAGTAGATGATGGCGAAGGGATCGGACCAATTGCTCGATCCGTTGCGGCGCACCAAGGTCTGCGATCCGCCGGCCGTCTTCGACCACGCCCAGGCGGCCACGGTGAACGTGTCGTCCACCTGGCAGACGTCGCCCATGACGATCTTCATGCCCGAGACGTCCGCCGCCGGCCCAAACGCGCCGCTCACGTACGCGACCTCCCCAGTCGGCGTCCCGTCAGCCGCCAGTCCGCTCACGTCCTTCGTGTTTCCATCGAAGGGCCAGTAGCCGAGGACTTCCTTCGAGGCGAAGTCGTAGGCTTCGTACCATGCGGCCGGTCCGGCGCTTGGGAAGACACGCACGGCATCATTCCCGATCATACTGGCCGCCAAGTCCGTCCGTCCGTCCTCATTGAGGTCAGCGGCGACAAGGACCTCCGCCGGTCCGGGACGGGCGAGCGAATGGGCCAGGCCAGAACCGCCTCTCCCATCGCCGGGGAAAACAGATAGGGTTGAGTTGCCGGGAGCCGTGACGGCAATGTCCTTGTCTCGGTCGAGGTCCAGGTCAGCGATCACGAGGGTTGCAGCCCACGGTCCTGCGGGCAAGGCTTGGGGAGAGGAAAAGCCGCCCGTGCTATCACCCAGCAGCACGGTAACGCTGTTGTCGAAGGGGTTCGATCCGGCGGCGTCCGGATTGCCGTCGTTGTTGAAATCGGCAAGGACCAATCCGTCCGCGTGGCAGGCCGGTTCCGTCGCGGACTCCGCATGGTTCTGCCACCAGGCGTTCCTATTGGCGGCGCGGGCCGATCGCGGCGGGAAGGAGACCAGGAGGGTCGCGAGGAACACTGAAAGTAGACCGGTCCTCAGAAAAACGGACGCGCGTGCGAAGACTTGTCTCTCGCGCTTGGCTAGCGGGTTGGCGTTCATGATCGGCGTCCTCCTTGGGTTCTCAAGTAGGGGTTGTTCCCGTCCGGTCCCCCGAAGAGTGCGGGCGACGCCGTGACTTCGCCTTTGAACCATCCCCGGGAAGGGATGCTGATGTCGTAAAAGGCCTTTGCGGGCTCGAGCTCGGTTCCCGGGACCTCATCAAAGCTCCCGCTCGCCTCAAAGATCAGTTTCTCGCCGGCGTTTGCTTCGGGCAAACTCGCCAAGAGAACCGCCGGGATCAGAAGCACGAGAGCGCGGACGGGGTTCGCGAAGACGAGAGACAAGGGCGGACGGCGCCAGGCGCCAATCGGGTTCCCTTTCATGCGAAACGGCGACTTCTCCGGATCCATAACGTACACCTCCCCGCTTTGGAGAATGGCACACGAGCGCCGGGCTCATCCTAAAGGTCGAGACGTTTCGCGGGCAAGCTTTTTGTCTGCTGTTGCTTGGGCCGTAGAATGTGAAGGACCCTCTCTTGGATTGTTGCACGCTGCCTGACAGGCCACGCTCCCGCACAGGCTTCCCGCCGTGGAGCGAAGGCCCGAGGGCCGCCAGGCATTAGCCACGTCCGCAAGGGCGTGGGTCGGGAGCCGGGCCGGCGAGGCGGGTGAGGAAAGAAGATATGGAGGTTCGCAGAACCGATTCACGGAGCCCGTCCGCTTGACGGACCCCGTCCGCCACATGCTGGCGCCGGAAAAGACGGTGAGGCGCCTTCGGCGCCCACGGTTATTGGCGGGCGCACGCCGCCGCCCCGCGCTGATGCGCGACGACCCCGCCTTGACGCACAGGGCTGCTCCCTGTCGCGCCTACGGCGCTCAGGGGCCTGAATCGGCGCGCCGTGCGACTCTCTCACAACCGCCCGGCAATCGGCGCTTATCCCCTGCTCTGCAGGCGGTACGCCTCGAGGAACCCGTCGCAGTAGATGGCCTTGCCCAGAAGGAGTTCGGTCGTGATCGCCGTGTTGACCAACTCCTCGTCGCACGGGTCCAGGATGGCCGAATCCAGGCCGGCCGCCATCGCCATGGCCAGGAACGTGCGGTTGATCAGGTGATTGTTGCTGCACTTCTGCGAGAGGTTCGAGAGGCCGATCACCAAGTGCGGCGGCGGGTCGCTGAAGGCGCGCAGCTGGCGGAGCGTCTCGAGGACGTTGTTGGGCTGCGCGGGCGCCACGTTTACGGGCAGGATGATGGGGTCGATGTAGAGATCTTCGATCGGCAGCCCGCCCTCCATGGCTTTAGTCAGGATCAGGGCGCCCAGTTCGACCCGTTTCTCGGTGTCGTTGGGCACGCCGGCCTTGTCGATGGTCAGGGCGATGACGCCGGCGCCGTGCCCGGCGGCTAGGCCGATGTACTTCTCCAAAGCCTCCTCGTCGGCCTTCGTCGAGTTGATCGCCTTCTTGCCCGGCGTCCTGGGGATCACCTCCTGGACGACGCTCCATTTCGGCGTGTCGATCCAGAGCGAGACCTCGGTCGCCTCGCGCGCCGTCTCGACGAGCCACATCATGTTCTCCGCCGCGTTCCCGGCGGAGGGGCCGACGTTGAGGTCCAAGGCGCTGGCGCCGCCGTCGAGCTGGGCCTTGACCAGATCGTGGATGACCTGCCGATCGCGCTGCTCGATCGCCGCGCGCACGTTCATAAACATGCCGTTCAGTCGTTCGCCGATGATGTACATGGGGGTCTCCTCGCTGATTTGGAATTCGTTCGGCCGTGCGGCGGTTCAGCCGCAAAGCACATCGATCGCTGCCTTGATGTTCTTCACCGCTTCCGGGTGGCGCACGACGATCAGCTCCGCGCCCGCCATGAGGTGGTTCGTCGCCGTGAGCGTCTCCCAGAGGGGGCCGCGTTTGTCCGCCGGGCCGTACCCGGGCAGGGCCTGTTCGGAGGCGTTAGCCTCTTTCGTGCGCCAGGCCTCAATCCCGACGTCGCACATCACGGGTTGGCGCAAGAGGGGATCGCCGCCGAGCCCCGCCAGGCGCCCGCGCTCCATGATGCTGTAAACGTACTCCAGCCCGTAGCCGAGGGAGGCGGTCGTCGGATAGATGACGATGTTCTCAAGGGGATACCCGACGTCGTGGGCAAGGATGTTGACCTGCTTGGCGATGTTGATGTCCAGGGGCGACTCGGCGATCAGCTTGTGGCCGTCCGCGAGGCAGGCGGCGACCAAGGTGCGGTAGTTCTTCTCGAGGGCGGTCCCAAAGAGACAGTTCTCGCCCGCCGCCGCTTGCGTGCAGGCGGGCAGAACGTCGTTGTCCTTCTCGTTGACGCCGCAGCCGAGGACGATGAGGGGAAGATCCACCGCCTCGAGGACGGCTTTGACCGCCGCGGCGGCTTCCTTGGGATTGCGGTTGGCGCCGTCGGGATGCGCGCCCATGAGGCGCAGGCAAATCAGGTCGGCTCCGAGCTCGGCCGCGCGTTTCGCCCAGGCGGCGGGATCGTTCATGACGTCGCCGTAATGCTTGGCGAGCTCCTCAGGCCACCCGTCCTCGACGTGGTCCCAGATCTCGATGGCGATGGCGGGGCGCCGGCCGACGTCCCCCTCGTAAGCGAGCCAGGGCAGGCATTTCGCGCCGCCGATGGCGACCGTCTTCCCCCGGGTCCCCCCATCGGCCGAGGTCGCTCCGATGGTGACCGAGTTCACGCTCGATGTCCATTTCTGTGCCGTGTCTTGGGCTTTCATCTCTCGTCCTTTCCAGGTGGAATTCACTCCGCATTCTTCACGGCCGCGCTCTGCGCGAGGCCGCAGGCCGTGCGAGGCCGCACGCTTCGAGAAGTTGGTGGCACGCTTCGGGAAGCGGAGGCGCTTCCAGCACGCTCTCCTCCAATGCCGTGAGGCGGGCGATCGCGTCAAGCCACGGTACGCAGACCTCGGCGTCGAAGGGCTGGTCGGCCACCATCTCGCGCACCTTGTCCGGGACTCCCCCGCCGACAACCTTGTTCCAAACGATCGCCTTGCGCTCGACGCGGACGGGGAGCGCGGCCGAGAGCTCGAGGATGCGCAGAACGGAACGCACGCTCACGAGGGTCGGCTCGCTCACCAACGCCATGCAGGAGATCGCGTCGGTGTTCATGCGGGAAAGATGCTCCATTCCCGCTTCGTTGTCCACGACGACGGCGCGGTAGTTCGCCTTGAGGATCGAAAGCGCCCGACGCAGAAGGTTGTTGACGTAGCAGTAGCAGGAAGGCCCTTCGGGGCGCCCCATCGTCAGCAGGTCGAAGCCGTCGGCCTCCTGGAGGCATTCGCCGATCTTCTGATCGAGAAGCCGCTCCTTCGTGATCTCGGTCACCTGCGACTTGCTTTCGAGGACCTCCTGGCGGATGTCGCTGATCGTGGGAGTGAGCCTCATCCCGAGAAGCGGCGCGAGGGTGCTGTTCGGATCGGCGTCCACGGCAAGAACGGGGCGCGTCCCGTTCTCGATGAGGAGCCGGACGAGACACGCCGCCAGGGTGGTCTTGCCCGTTCCGCCTTTTCCGGTGATTGCGATGAGACGACTCATTAAGCCTTCATGCTCCCCGGGGGGAGACCCGAAATTCGAATATCGAAATCCGAAGCAAATCCGAAATCCCAATCCCGAAATCCAAAACCCAGCGAACGGCCCGCCCCGCCAGACTCCCTGAAGATCCAGAAGGTGTCCGAACCCATGGACTGCAAGCCCTCTCCCATTGCCGGTGAATCCTTCGCGCCGTCGCGTGATCCAGGAACTGCCAAGAACGGCGAGTCAATGAAGCCGCCCGGGGTTCAGCTGGGCGGCCGTTCTTCTCCGCCCATCCCCAAGCGACCTCGAGGGACGCTCCTTGGCCGGCTACTGACTCTTGCGCAGTATCGCGCCGAAAATGCTCGTCAGTTCCTTTCCCTCTTGAATCAGCCTCTCTCGTTCGTCCTCGAGGTCCGCTGTGTCTGCCGTGTAGAGGAGTCGCAGCCAATATGCGCTCTCTTTGGCCTCCTTGCGGCAGATCTTGATTCTCATTGCGAAGTCCTTCTTGCTCAGCGCTTCGTTCGCCTCAATGTAGTTGGCGCCCACCGATCCGGAAGCGCGCACCAGTTATCTGACATCCTCCACGTTTGCCACGGTCTTGGGCAGCTTCTTGGCAAAGGCGCGAACGTTCTTTGCGAATTGAAGGGTTCTTTCCTCCAGATCGTATTGCCTTGAACCGCCTTCATCCCTCATGGCGCATCCACGTTGAACTCCAGCCCCAGGTTCGTTGCCCGGCGCCGCTCTTGCGGGCGCTCCGTTTGGGATTTCGGATTTCGGGCTTTGAATTTGTTTCGGATTTCGGATTTCGCGCTTCGGGTTTTCCTTCCTTTCGCGCCTGAGGCCTCACCTCGCCCCGTCGGAATCACTTCACTTCTTCCCCGCTAGTCTGCCCACAACCGACGGGAACTCCTCGATATGTGTGTGGGGAAAGAAACA
>DATKZW010000733.1:0-11368 GCA_035527775.1 Sumerlaeia bacterium
GGCGCCCAGGGCGAGCTCTGCGGCATGCTCATGATCGCCGCCTACCATCGCCATCGCGGCGAGAAGCGCCGCAAGGTCCTCGTTCCCGACACCGCTCACGGCACGAACCCCGCCAGCGTGACCCTCGCGGGACTCGAGTCCGCGCCGCTGAAATCCAGCGACCGCGGCACGATCGATCTGAAGAATCTCGAAGCATCTCTCGACGATTCCGTGGCGGGCCTCATGCTGACCAATCCGAACACGCTGGGCGTGTGGGAGAAGGACATTGTCCGGATCGCCGAGATGGTCCACGCCAGCGGCGCGCTCCTCTACTACGACGGCGCGAACCTCAACGCCATCGTCGGGCGCTGCCGCCCCGGCGACATGGGCTTCGACGTCGTCCACCTCAACGTGCATAAGACGTTCTCGACGCCTCACGGCGGCGGCGGTCCCGGCGCGGGCCCCGTCGGCGTCAGCGAGCGGCTCGAGCCGTTTCTGCCGATCCCGCTGATCGAGAGCGACGAGAAGGGCGGCTTCCGACTCGTCACGGACCGGCCTCTCTCCATCGGTCGCCTCCACGCCTTCCAGGGAAACGTCGGCGTCCTGCTGCGGGCCTACGCCTACATTCGCCAGATGGGCGCCCGAGGGCTCCGCGACGTGAGCGATCGCGCGGTTCTCAATGCCAACTACCTCAAGACGCTCCTCGAGCCGCTGCTGCCGCTCTTCCAGCCCGGAACCTGCATGCACGAGTTCGTCCTGACCGCCGAAAACCTGAAACAGGAGAAGGGGGCCACGGCCATGGATGTGGCCAAGCGTCTGCTCGACTTCGGCGTCCACGCCCCGACGGTCTATTTCCCCCTCATCGTTCCCGAAGCCCTCATGATCGAGCCGACCGAAACCGAGACGCCCGAGACGCTCCGCGCGTTCCGCGACCACATCCAGACGATCCTCGACGAGATCGACCAGGACCTCGAGATTTGCCGCAACGCGCCGCACACGACCCCGGTCAGTCGGCTCGACGAAGTCGCCGCAGCGCGCAAACCCAACCTTACGTGGACGCGCCCGGCGCCCGAGTAGCAATGGGGCGCTGGCGTCCCGCCGGCGCGTTTCGCCGCTCCTGCCCGAAAGGCAGGCTCTTGCCGGCGCGGGCCGTGCGCGCCCGGCCCCCGAGTAGCATGGAACTTCGCATTCTAAACTCCGGACCGGCCGAGGCCCTCGTCAACATGGCCGTCGACCGCGGCCTCATCGAGACCGTCTCCGCCGCCGCGCGGGCGGGCGCCCCCTACGCCGTCCTCCGCTGGTACGCCTGGGCGCCGCCCGCTTTCTCCTTGGGGTACGGGCAGAAGCCCGAAGACGTGTTCGACCTGGAGAAGGTCCGGCGTCGGCCCGTCGGTTGGGCGCGTCGCCCCACGGGGGGATCGCTCGTGTTCCACGGCGGCGATCTCTCCTACAGCTTCACCATCCCCCGCGGCGCGGTCGATTTCACCAACGACGCACTCTACCGCTTCGTGACCGAAGCCTGGATCGAGGGCTTCGCCGCACTCGGCGTCGCGCTCGCTTCGCCCGAACACGTGCCCCTCGCTCGCGAGATCCCGCCCGACATGCGCCGCCTGTGCCTGGCGTCGGCCTCGCCCGGCGATCTGCTCCTGGGCGGGAGAAAGGTCGCCGGCAGCGCGCAGCGCCGCATGCAAGGGGCTTGGCAGCAGCAAGGTTTCTTTCTCGTCGAGCCGGTGGACATGCCCGATTGCCTGAAGGACGCCGAAGCCGCCGCCCTCATCCGAGCGAAAAGCGCGCACCTCAGGACCGCGGGCCACAATGTCAGCGCGGATCGGATTCGGGCTGCGCTGTCGAAGACATTGGCTGAACGGTGCGAGAAGGCTCTCTGAGATCCGGCGCTTCCCCGGTCGGGCTTTGCGTCTTTCGCGGGATGGGAGCGTTTTTCCCAACGACAGGTTAGGGCGGCATCTATTGCAGCAAGGCGCGCACTTCCCCAAGATGCGTCGCCGGAGCGGCGTCGGGGGAGAGGAGGCGCCTGGCGGGGCTCGTCAGCGGCCATGCCGGCCCTGTCTCGGCTATCGACCCTTGCAGAAGACCCCGGACGGTGTCGCGCGTCGGGGTCGGCGGATCCTTCCGAAGGCGACAATCCCGTTTTGCCTTGCCTGCCTCGCGGGATTCCTGTATCAACGAACCGCCGGGTCAACCCGCGGCGCCGTGAGCCGCGGTCGGGACGGAGAGTGCGCATCCATGAGAAGAGAGATCGAGGCGTGCGCTCGGGGTTTCCAAATTCTTGGGGACCTAATCGAGGCGTCCCCTTACGGCAATGGCCACATTAACGACACCTACGTTCTCGCCTTCGACCAAGGGGGGCGCCCCCTGCGCTACATTCTTCAGCGCGTCAACCATGAGATATTCAAGGATCCGCCTTCGCTGATGGACAACGTCCAGCGAGTGACCTCCCACATCCAGCAGAGGCTGGCCGCCGCGGGCGAAAGGGAAGTCAGCCGCAAGGTCCTGACACTGGTTCCGGCTCGGGATGGAAAGCCCTACTGTCGCGACGAGGAAGGCGGTTTCTGGCGGACGTACGTCTTCGTCGAGCGAACCCGCTCCTACGAAGCGATCGAGACCACCGAGCATGCCTTCGAGGCGGCGAAAGCCTTCGGCGACTTCCAGAACATGCTCACCGATCTCCCCGGTCCGCGGCTAACCGAGACGATTCCCAACTTCCACAATCCCCGGACGCGGTTCGAGGCGTTCACGCGCGCGGTCGAGGCGGACGTCTGCAACCGCGCCGCCCTCGCCAGGCAGGAAATCGACTTCTTCTTTGACCAGGAACCGATGACGCGCGTTCTCGCCGATCTCCAAGAGAAGGGCGCCATTCCCGAGCGCATCACGCACAACGACACGAAGCTCAACAACGTTCTCCTGGATGAAGACACGGGCGAGGGCATGTGCGTCATCGATCTGGACACGGCGATGCCTGGCCTGGCGCTTTACGACTTCGGCGACATGGTCCGCACGGCCACAAGTCCCGCCGAGGAAGACGAGCGAGATCTCTCGAAAGTCTTCATGCAGATGAGGATGTTCGAGGCTCTGGTGCGCGGCTATCTTTCCACGGCGGGACGCTTCCTGAACGAGGCCGAGGTAAGCCATCTGGTGTTCTCGGGGAAACTGATCACCTACGTCATCGGCATCCGTTTTCTCACCGACTACCTGGCGGGAGACACGTACTTCAAGGTGCACCGCGAGGGGCATAACCTCGACCGCTGCCGCACGCAGGTGAAGCTGATCCAGTCAATCCTCGAGCAAGAGGAAGAGATGAATCGAGTCGTGGGGAACGGGAAGGAGGCTCTCGGCCTTTAAGAGCAGCCGGGAGACCCAACGCCGAGCCCCATTCTCCCGCAAGACCACGGCAGCAACCTCCGCTTCCGCAGTCTTGGGATTGCCACTCATGACGGAAGCAGCGCACAACAAGCCGAGCGCCGTGAGCATCGTCCTGCCGGTCTACAACGAGCGCGAGTCCGTGGCCGAGACGCTCCGGCGCGTCCAACGCGCGCTGGCCGACGCGGACGTGCAGCACGAGATCATCGTGGTGGACGACGGCTCGGACGACGGCAGCGTCGAGGCCGTCGAAGCCGGCGGCGTCGAGGTCAGGCTTCTGCGGCACGAGAACAACCGCGGCTACGGCGCGGCGCTCAAGACCGGTTTCGCAGCCGCTCGCTACAACCTCTTGGCCTTTCTGGACGCCGACGGGAGCTACCCGGCCGGCGAACTGCCGCGCCTGATCGAGGCGGCGCGCGACGCCGACATGGTGGTTGGCGAACGCACGGGCTATGACGACCGCGCCTCATGGGCCCGCCGCCTGGGCAAAGCGATCCTGGTCCCGCTGGCCAACTACTTGGCGGGCAGGCGCATCCCCGATCTCAATAGCGGCATGCGCGTCGTGCGGCGCGACCTAGTCGAACGCTATTGGCCTTTGCTCCCTGAAGGGTTCTCCCTCACCGCGACCCTTACGATGGCTCTTCTCTGCGCCGGTCGGCGCGTGGTGTGGCTGCCGGTAGATTACGCCGCGCGCGTCGGTCGCTCGAAGGTCCGCCCTGTGTCCGACATGACGAATTTCCTGATCCTCGTCCTCCGGACGATGACGTATTTCCGGCCGCTCCGGATCTATCTTCCCCTGAGCGTCATTCTGGTTCTTGCCAGCGTTCTCGTCGTTCTCGTCAGCCGCTTCTTCCTTGGAAAAGTGATGGACGTCACCTCGTTATTTCTCTTCATCGCCGGCTTGCAGACGCTTTTGATCGGCGTCATCGCGGACCTCGTTCTCAAAGTCCTGGGGACCCGGGAGTAACTCCGCGGGCGCCCCAGCCGTCTCCCAAACGCCGGAATGGCAGGACCGATATGACGGGAACATGCGCGACGGAAAGCGAAAACGCGCGGGAGCGCGCGGCCTTGATCGGGCTCGAGCGGGCGGGGCAATCCTCCCGCGACGTGGAGCAATCCTTGGCCGAACTGCGCCGCCTCGTCACGAGCGCCGGCGCGGACGTGGTCGGCGCCCGGGCCATTTCCCTCCGCGAACCGAAAGCTTCCACGCTTCTCAGCAAAGGACACTTGGAGGATCTGGCGCAGTGGGCGGAGCGCCTCGAAAGCGACCTTGTCGTGCTCGACGACGAGATGACGCCCGGCCAGCAACGCAACCTCGAGCGGGCCTTTGGCCGGCGCGTGCTGACGCGGACCGAGGTGATACTGGACATCTTCGCCACACACGCCAAGACCCGCGAAAGCATGACCCAAGTGGAGCTTGCCCAGCTGCGCTACCGCCTGCCGCGTCTGATCGGCGCCCCCATTGCCACGGCCCGCATGGGGGGCGTGGGCGGCGAAGCGGGCGGCCGGGGGCGCATCGCGACGCGGGGGCCCGGGGAGACGCAGCTGGAGGTCGACCGTCGGCGGATCCGCGGTCGTCTGCGCCACCTGGAGAAAACGCTGGAATTGATCCGACAGCGCCGTCAAACGCAGCGCCGTCGGCGCATGCGCTCGGGCATCCCCCTGGTCGGCCTGGTCGGGTACACAAACGCCGGGAAATCCACGCTGCTCAATCACCTCACCGACGCCGGGATCCTGGCCGAGGACCGTCTGTTCTCCACCCTCGACACGACTGTCCGCACCCTCGCGCTTCCCAGCGGTCTCGAGGTCGGCCTGATCGACACGGTGGGATTCGTCAGCAAACTGCCCCCGACGCTGATCGCCGCTTTCCGCGCCACGTTGGAAGAGGTAACCTTCGCCGACGTCATCCTCCACATCGTGGACGCCTCGTCGCCTCGTCAAGACCTCGAGTTCGCCGCCACCGAAGACATCCTGCGCGAGTTGCAGTGCGAGTCCAAGCCTCGGCTCACCGCGTGGAACAAGATCGACCGTCTGGACGATCCCGTCGAGATCAATGCTCTGACCCTTCGCCGCGCCCCGTCGGCCGCCATCTCCGCTCTTTACGGAACGGGCGTGCCGGCCTTGCTCGAGGAGATCGAACGCCAGGTCATGGCTTGCGGCCTCCCCGCCGTTCTTTGCATTCCCTACGATCGTTACGACCTCGTGGCGCGCTTGCATCGCGAGAGCCAGGTGATCGAGAGTCGCGACGCGGAAGCGGGCAGACTCCTGCGCTGCCGTTTGGCGCCGCATCTGTACGACCTTACCGCCCCTTACCGTCTCGACCGCTGGCCCGAAGAGAGCGGGGAAGCGGGAGCGGCGCATCCCGATTCCCTGATGGCGGAATAGGTTCCGCGCAACAGCCGCTGCGACCCGTTGCGAGCCCACTCAGCGTCGGGGCCCACGAAAGGCGCGACCATGGAGACAAAAGAAACAGTCGAATTCCCGCGGAAACGCAGCAGGAAACGTCGCTCGCCGCCTGGAACGCCGCCCGGAACCTTGCTCGTCGATCCGGAGGCCCCCAAATGCTCGGTGCGCGTCATGGCGTACCGGGAAGACGACGTCGTCGAGAAGACAACCCAGGATCTCGGGGAGATCCGCCGTTTCCTGCAAGAGTGGCCGGTGACCTGGGTGAACGTCGACGGCCTCGGCGACGCCGACACGTTGCGACAACTCGGCGAGATTTTCGACGTTCACAAGCTCGCTCTTGAGGACGTCGTCAACGTTCACCAGCGTCCAAAGGCCGAGCAGTACGAGGGGCATCTCTTCATCATCCTTCGCATGACGGAAGCTGGCGAGAGGATTGAGAGTGAGCAGTTCAGCATATTCCTGGGCAAGAACTTCGTTCTCACCTTCCAGGAACGGCCTGGCGACTGTCTGGATCCGGTTCGAGATCGCATCCGCTCGGGCCGGGGCCGAATCCGCCAAGTTGGACCCGACTACCTGACGTACGCTTTCCTCGACGCCATCGTCGATCACTACTTCCCCCTGCTCGAACGCCTCGGCGATCGCCTTGAGGCCCTCGAGGACGAGATCCTGACTGATCCCGACAGTTCCACGGTGGCGCGCGTTCACGACGTGAAGCGCGATCTGCAGACCCTGCGAAGGGCCGCCTGGCCCCTGCGCGACGTCATGAATTCCCTGCTGCGCGATATGAGCGCGTTCGTGGCGGATGACACGCGAGTCTACCTGCGCGACTGCTACGACCACACCGTTCAGATCCTGGACATCCTCGAGGTGCGTCGCGAGCTGTGCTCCGATCTGAGGGATCTCTATCTCTCGTGCCTGAGCAACCGGATGAATGAGGTCATGAAGGTGCTGACCATCATTGCCACCATTTTCATCCCCTTGAGTTTTGTCGCCGGGCTCTACGGAATGAACTTCGACCCCGATCGGTCTCCGTGGAACATGCCGGAGCTCAGCTGGTACTGGGGTTATCCCTTTGCGCTTGGCGTGATGGCCGCCGTGGTTGGGCTGCTCTTGTTCTACTTCCACAGACGGGGTTGGATCGGATCCCCTCGGGACCGGGAGCCAAAGGAATAGAAGCCGGTGTCAGGGGGGACAAGCGTCTCAATGCCCTCTTGATGGCGCCCTGAGCCAACTAGGCGCCGCTCGAGTCCCAAAGACGGGTCGCATTCGCGATGAAACGGTTGACGAGGCGAAGGGTGTGCTCGAGGTCCTCGGAGCACAGAACGCTGGTTGAGGAGTGGATGTAGCGGCAGGGAACCGACAGGATGCCCGTGAGAACGCCGCCGCGGCTGCGTTGGATGAGGCGACCGTTGGTCCCGCCGATGCCGGGAGTCTTGAATTGATGGGGGATGCCGCCCTCCCGCGCTTGCTCTTGGAGATAGCGAACCATTTTCTCCGGCACGATGGTCCGAGCGTCCGCGACGGTAATGACGGGACCCTTGCGCAGGGCGCAAGCCATTTTGTCGGGCGAGACGCCGGGCGTGTCGGTGCTCGTCGTTCCCTCCAGCACTAAAGCCACTTCGGGTCGGACGACGTAGGCCGCCGTCTCCGCCCCCAACCCGCCGGTCTCTTCCTGGACGGTGAAGGACGCCACCACGTTAACGGGCGGCGGCTGGTCCTTCATTGCCTGGAACGCCCCGATGACGAGGGCGCAGCCCGCGCGGTCGTCCAAAGCCTTGGCCGTCACGCACCCCTCCTCGATCTCGGTGAAATCGGCGTGAACCACGGCCGGCGAGCCGACGTCGATATTCCGCGCCCGAACTTGGTCGGCGCTCGAGCAGCCGAGGTCGATGAAGAGATCGGTGAAGGCGAAGGCGCGCTTGCGGTCCTCCGCTTCGGTAACGTGGGGGGGAAGGACGCCGATGACGCCCAAGCGCTTTGACCCATCGCGGGCGCGCACGGCGACGCGCTGTGCGGGAACGACGCGCGGGTCAATCCCGCCCAGGGAGGTGAAACGAAGGAATCCATCGTCTTCGACGCGAGTTATGATGAGGCCGACCTCGTCGACGTGGGCGTCCAGAAGGACTGTCTTCGCGGAATCACAGCCGTGGCGGGTCGCGATGAGGTTGCCGAGAATCGTCTCGGCGATCTCATCGGCGTAGGGCTCGACGCGAGAGCGGATCAGCCGGCGGACTTCCTGCTCGAATCCGGGCGGTCCAAAAGCGTCGCAAAGCGCGCGCAGAGTGGCCAGAAGGTCCGTCATGGTTGGGAGGGCGGGAGGCGCGAGCGGAAGGCGAGGATCACGCGGCCGACGCGGGCTTCTCCTGTTCTCTGGCTTTCCTCGTCCTGGCGCTCTTGGGAGGGGGGCGCTTCTCTATGAGCCACCCGAGACATTTGTTCAAAGCGATGAAGATCACGTGCCAGTCGTGCTGGAATTTGGCGAACTCTCCCTCGCTCATCCCATGGATGTGAGAGAGGCTGACGCACTCGCCGAGGTAGTTGAGGATCTGCTCGCTGATCGGAAAGTCTTCTCCCAGGAAGTAGGCGAGGCGGAACTCTCTGCGCGCCGCCTCGGTCACGGCATGGAAGAATTTCGCTTCGCTTTCGCCGGTGATGCGGCGGTTCTCAAAGCCGTCGCCGTAGAAATTGAACAGCTGAGCCCAGAGTTGACAGTATTCCTCGCATAAGGCAATGCGCGCCTCGAGGTCGAGTTTCTTCATTTTGCGCACGGCGTGTCGCTCTTTCAGAACCCCGCGGAAGCGGCGAGAATGGGGCTATTCCTTCTTGAAAAGGTTGAGCCGGTAGAAGATGTAAAGAAAGAACAGAATGACGGCTAGGATGACCGTGATTTCGGCCCAGCGAATAAAGGAGAGTCCAAGCATCATGACGGAATCCCTTGTTTCCTCGCCTCATCCCGCCAGAGACACGGGGCCGTGCGCGCCGTCACGGATCCCTTCTGACTTGTCCTGGCGCAGGCGTCTCGGCGGAACAGCCGGAGCATCTAGTTCTTGCCGATCACATACTGAAGGGTGGCGATCTTCCCTTGCAACCCTTTCGTCTCAAATCGCTTGCTCAAATCCGTTTTCGTCGCCATCGCCTCGGCCATGAGAGTGTGACCTCTGTCGCGGAGTTCCATGGCCGTCTCCGTGTCGTAATGCTCGAGGATCAGGAATTTCTCGAACACGAAGCTCGATTGGCGACTCAGATCGAAAACTTTGACCAATTGGTCGCGCTCCCTAACCATCGTGATCGGGTAGGGGGTCATGCGGCTTTTCTTGTAGAGCCGCTCCATCGCCTCGCGGAAGCGTACGGGTTTGGCGCCGGCGATGACGGCGTTGGTCATCTTGGCGGCGCTGCTTTGGGTCAGGAGCAGGCGCAACATCGCGGGCGGGATGTCCAAAACGGCTTGGATCTTCCTCTTCTCTTCTTCGAGTTCGCTGAAAAGACTGCGCGTCTCATCGACGAAGGCGCGTTCCTGGAGATTAAGGTCCACTTTCCCAAGCGTCTGCGCCCCTTGGCGCAGATTGCGGTAAGCCGAGCGAAAACTCCCCTTGCCAAAGTCGATGGAGGCGAAGCGCAGATGCTGGTCCGCCTGGCGCAGCTCCTCTTCGGCGAAGGCCTTGGCGTCGCGTTCGACCAGGTTGTCATACAGGCCGCGTTGCGCCGAAAGCACTTCGTTGAAGATCTTGGGCGTGCTCTGAACCATATTGTAGAGGTCGTTCTCAACCCGGTCCAACTCAAGGCTGATGCCGTCGAACTGCTCGGGCGAGTAATCTCTCTTGACGCTCTGCAGGCGGAGAGCCAAGGAGCGAACGTCCTCGACGGCGAAATAGATGGCGCCTTCTTGCTTGGAGGCTCGATCCAGGCTCTCGCCAACGTCGCGAACCCGATCGCGATGCGCCGCGTCCTTTGCGCGGCGCATGGCTCGGCCGGCTTCCTTCTCCGCCTTCTCGGCGTAGACTTTGGAGTTCTCATAATCGCCGGCTTCCATGGCGTCCAGCGCGATCTTCGCGCTGATGATCGCATGCATCAAAGCCTGGTAGTCGTACTCCCATGCATCGTAGCGTTTCGCGTTCACAATCGCCCGATTGGCCTCCGTGATCGGTTCCATCCGGGCCTCGACCGCCGCCCGACGGCCGCGAATGGCCAGGTCCTTGCTCTTTTCGAAGGCTTGGGACGATTCGACGAGGTCGCCGATCTGGGTGGCGCTCTCGAACGTGTCGCGGGCGGTGACCGTCTGATTCAGCCCCTCTTTGTACTGTTCGCTGGCGTAGAGATCGGCCCGAGCCGCCGCGGCTTTCTCGAGCTCCTCCTGCCCGGCGTCCAGCTCGCGGGTCGCCCACGAGCGCAGGGCCTTCTGATTGGCGACGAGAGCGACTTGGCGCGCCTCGTCGGCCCGGTTGGCCGTCTCGAGGAGCTTCGATTCGCTCAGGTGTTCCCGCGACTGATCGAGAGCCTGGCCCGCCGTTGCCAGGTCGCCGAGCGCAAACACGTCCGCCTTGTTTGCGCGGGCCAGTTTCACCGCTTCGTCGGCCTCGGCGATCTTCCTTACGGCCGTCTTGGTCACACGCTGGACCACGCTCTCGACGGCGGCCTTGGCTTCCGCCGTTTTCTTCACGGCAGGCTGGTAGGCCTCGGGATCGGTGGCCGCGTCGGGGTCGGCTTGGTCGACGGCCTCGTGTTCGCGGATCATGGCTCGCGCTTCCTCGAGGACGGCCGTAGCGGCGGCGAGCTCGTCGGAGGCGAATTGCTCGCCGCCGTCGGCTTTCACTTTCGTGATCCGGTCCGACAGTTCCAGGACGTTATTGTGGGCGACGACGTGGAACACCTCGCGCACGACGTAGTCGGCTTTCTTAACAGCCAGACGCGCGTTTTCGATGGCCGCGCTGAATTGCCTGTCTTCCCGCTGGACTCCAGCCGTAGCCAGGATGATGCCGGTGTCCTGAGCGATCGTCGTCAGCCTGGTTCGGTGGGTTGTCTTGGCGTTCTCGAAAGCTTGTTCCGTCGAATCGGGAGAGGGCGGAGACTGGATCTCGAAAATCTCGCCCATCCGGTCGAGTATGGCGTTCACCTCGGCGAGCCGACCGGAAGCGGCCCCGATCTCGTTCGCCGTCAGGAGATCGTACTCGCCGAGAATCAGGTCCTTCTCCTCGAGAGCCGTCTTGCACGTTTTCTTGCAGTCGCTGTAGAGGTCTTGACTGAGTTCGTCCTGGGCTTTGGCCAGCATCTCGTCGACCTGTTCCAGACGGCCTGGGAGGTACTCGCGGACCTTGTCCGCCTCGAGGGCGCGGATGGCGGTTTCCACGCTGTCGATGGCCGCCTTGGCGGCCAGGATCTGAGTCTCGACGATCAGCTGGTCCAGCAGAGGAACCAGGAGGTCGGCGGCCTGGAGAACGTGGACGTACTCCTGGGCGTAAAAGTGCTTCATGATCTTGCTGTGCTGCTGCTGGCACTGATAGAGGAAATCGGGGTTGTATATCTCCGCGTCCTCAAGCACCGCTCTGGCCAGTTTGCTCTCCAGGACCTTGATCACCTTGTTGGACCGGCTCCCCTGGGCGACGAGAAT
>DATKZW010000734.1:0-8498 GCA_035527775.1 Sumerlaeia bacterium
ATCAACAACCGCACCGGCGAGATTGAGGTGAAGGACACCGCCGGAAAGAACATCTACAACGGCATCTTCAGTCACTTCTACGTTCTGGACGGCGCGATCCAGAAACTCGAAATGGTGGCCGATCCGCAAAGAGGGGACCGGAGGGGGCAAGACGACTTGCGCATCAAGACGGTCGACGGGAGCAACGTGTACCTGGACCTGACGGTCACTTACAAGATGCTGCCGGGGGAGGAGAACGTCACGAACCTGGTGCTGAACTCGGGTCTCGGGGAGGCCTATAAGCACAAGTGGGTGCGCGACTACTCGCGCTCGGTGTGCCGCGCGGTCTTCGGAGAGCTGACGACCGAGGAGTTCTACGACGCGACCAAGCGGGACGAGAAGGCCATGGCCGCTCAGCAGGAGATGAACGGACTTCTCCTGCCCTTCGGTCTGGAAGTCGAGCGCGTCATCGCCGAGAAATTCCGTTTTCACGAGGACTACGAGAAGAAGATCCGCGAGAAGAAACTGGCGGATCAAGAAGTGGAGGAGCAGATGTCCAAAGCGAACGCGGCGTTGCAGAACCAGAAATTCCGCGAGGTGCAAGCGACGAAGATCAAGGACGTGGACATCGCGACGTTCGATGGGAAAATGCGGCAACTGATCGTGGAAGCGACGGCCCAGGCGGAGAAGACCGTCAAGGAAGCGGAGGCTTACGTCATCCAGACCAGGCGGGGCGCCGACGCTCGGTATTACGAGATGGAGAAGAACGCGCAAGCGATCCTGGCGACGAAGAAGGCCGAAGCCGAGGCGACGGCCAAGATGGCGCAAGCCCTCGACGGCGAGGGCGGGCGCAACATCGTCAAGCTCGAATACACGGGTCGACTGAAAAACATGGCGGTCACGGGTCAACCCTTTACCGTGAGCGGCCGAACCGAACGCTTCACCCACATCCAGGAGGGAGGCGCTTCCGCGGGCCGCCCGGCGGGTCCCGTTGCGAAGTAAGGGGCGGCTGCAGCGTCTCTGGGGGAAGCGGATCGCTGAGGATCCGAATCGACGAAGGGCAAAAGGAGCCAGAACCATGCGAATCGCGAACATCATCTTTTCCGCCATCATTACCCTCATTTTCTGCGTGTTCCTGTTTCTCCAGGTTTTCTTGGTGCGCATCGACGTGGGCAAGGTGGGGGTCCGCACGCAGCAATACGGCTTTCTCGGAAACAAAGGGGTCGTGGAAAAGGACTTCGGCGCCGGATGGCACCGCAACCTTCCCATCATCGACAAATGGGACGAGTTCGACTCCACCGTCCAGACCATGGAGTTCGCCACGGCTGAGGAACGGAGCAAGAGTCAAGGTTGGCTGCAAAGCTGGAAATACGCTCCCCAGCAACAGCCGGGGGGATCCGAGCGCCTGGAGCTGAAATCAAAAGACGGCTACAGCGTGCAGTTCGACATCACGGTGAAGTACCGCATCAAGCCTGGAAGCGCATGGGAACTCCGCCAAGACTCGGGAACGGAAAAGGTTTACCAGTCCATGGTCCGAAAAGAGGCGGACAACACCTTCCGCGTCATCTTCGGTCGCATGTTGACCGAGGAGTTCTACGATCCCAGAGTTCGGCGCCAGAAAACGGGCGAGGCCTTTGAACTGCTGGTCAAAAACCTCGAGAAACGCTTTGTGGAGGTCATCCAGATCCTGATTCGAGACATTACCTTCGACCCCTCTTACGAGCAGAAGATTCTGGACAAGAAGCTGGCGGATCAAGACGTCGAGTTGAACAAGTCGAAGGCCGTCGCGGAAGAAAAGAGGGGCCTGACGAACAAGATCAACGCCGAGACGGAGGCGAAGGTCCTTGTCATCAACGAGGAGAAAGAAGCCGCTCTGTTGACGAAGCAGGCGGAAACGGACCGGCAGATCGCCCAGATTGCGGCGGATGCCAAAGTCCAAGCGGCCCAGATCCGCGCCGACGCGGACCTGTACGGCAAGACGAAGATCGCCAACGGCTATCTCCTCGAGAAGGAGTCCGAAGCCGAAGGGGAGCGGCTGAAGGCGCAGGCGCTCCAAGGTTCGGGCGGCGCCAACCTCGTCGCGCTCGAAGCCGTGCGCGGCCTTCAGTTGGGCGACATGACCATCTCGACCGTCGACACCGATTTTCTGGACGTGGAAGGAATGATCGGGAAACTCGGCGCGGCCAAGTAGGAACGCAACGCGTCCACGGGTCAAGAGCGCGGCGCTCCCCGGTCGGAGCGCTTGAGTTTCCGCGCCAGCCGCATCGCCAGATCGGCCCCGCACCGCAGACGGTCTTTCGCAGCTTTCAGCGTGCTGTACCAACCCTTTGAGCGGATCGCGTCCAGATCGATCTGCGCCTTGCGCAGCGCCAGGACGTCGTGCTCGTCGATGACCGCGGCGGTCTCCTCGACAAGGTTCGTCGCGTGGTCGAGGAATCGCACGGCGTCGGGATGCGAGCGGAGCTTGACGGCGTTGTCCGGGGCCAGAAGCGGCCTGCGCGCCCAATCCCGCATGGGGACGGTCAGGCGCCCGGGGGCGAATTCCTCGAGGGCGAAGGCTCGGGCGCGCTCGCTGAGCTTCGCGCGTTGCTCGGGCGCCTGGACCATCGACATGACGGCGTGCGCCAGGCCGGCCACGTCGCCGGGCGGGCAGACCAGTCCGCAACGCGCTTCGTCGATGGTGCGACTGATCTCCGATCCGTACGTGGTCAGCACGGGCACGCCGGCGGCCATCAAGTTGTTGAGCCGATTGCGCGCGCCGAAGAACGTCTCGTAGTTCGGTTCGTCCACGTTCAAGCCAAGATCCGCCTCGTGATAGATCCGCGGCAGATCCTCCGCGGGCACCCACCCCAGGAGGTGGTAGCGCTCGCGGTGAGGCGACTCCTGGACCAGGCGCTGAAACTCGGCGTAGGTCTGCGTGTTGTAGCCGTGGATGGCGCCTCCCGTGGACACGAAGTGAATCAGGGGGCTCGCGGCGAGGGTGACCTCGAGGAACTCGAACAGGAAACGCGGATCGGTCCAGTAGTTGTAGCCGCCGCTCCAGAGAAGGACGAAAGCGTCGGGGGGCGTCACGGGTCCGCGCAGAATTGGCGGCGCGTTTTCGTCGGGCGGCTGGGCGAAAGCCGAATGGTAGGCGTTGGGAAAATGGTGGACGAAGTGGTAGTGGAAGGTGTGTTGATTGAGGCGTCCGACGAAGGCGAGTTCGCCGAGGAGAGCGTGCAGCTGCGGGCGCGACACCGTTGAGAATTTGTCGGCCCGGCGGCAAACGAGCGATTCGCGTCGCCACGCCTCCATGAGGGGCGAGTCGTCGCCCGTTCGCGCCGCTTGTCCCTGCTTCTCAGCCATTTCGTAGCCGTTGAGGTCGGCCCACAACGGCATACAGGCGGGCAACCGCGCCGAGACCCACGCGGGCAGGTTGTTGACCGCGATGAGGGCGTCCGGGACAAGAGAGAGGACGACGTTGGCCAGCGTGTGGTGGACAAACTCGAAATCGCAGTTGGTGAAGGCCTGGTACTCGAACCCCTCGTAGCCGCGCCGCACCAAGGCCGCTTTGTCGCGCTCGGTGTCGTCGGGGTCGAAGACGGGCAGCGTGACCAAGCGAACCGTGTGGCCGTCTTCGAGGAGAGGCTTGACGAAGTGCCACGTGCGCAGGCACTGCCCGCCGAAGTGACGCACCCCCTGGTCGAGCAATGGCCCCATACCGACAACCAGCAGCTTCGACATGCGCGGTCTCGTGTTCGTCTTCGAAGATATCGAGCAGAGCTGGCGGCGCCCCGCCTGTCACCGCTGTCCACCGCGGCAATTACACAACGTTTCTCCTGGCGCTCTCAAGCAAAAGTTGCGTTCCCGATGGAACGCGACGGCGCTGCCCAATGCTGGAAAACAACTTGGAACGTTCCGAGTGCGCTGATTGTGTTCAGAATCGGCGCGGCGCTCGTCTGCGTTTCAGCGTTTCCCCCATTCCCAAAGATGGTTCACCGGGCCGATGCCGCGTCCGAGGGGCTGAGCGGCGGCGATGGCGCCCGTGATGAAACGCTTCGCTTCGCGCGCCGCTTCCAGAGGCGAGAGTCCCTTCGCAAGCCCCGCCGCCAAGGCCGCGGAAAGCGTGCAACCGGTTCCGTGAGTGTGGGGGACGTCGAGCCGTTCGGCGGTGAGCGTCACGAACTCCGAGCCGTCGAACCAGAGGTCGTCGCTTGAGGATCCGGTTCCATGACCCCCCTTGACAAGGGCGGCGCGGGCGCCGAGCTCGCACAAAAACTCGGCCGCGCGCCGCATGTCGCGCAAGCTCGATATCTTGCCCATTCCGGCGAGGATCGCCGCTTCCTCGAGGTTCGGCGTGACGACGGCCGCGAGCGGCATCAAACGCTTCCTGAGCGCCTCCACGGCGTCTTCGCGAAGCAAACGATCGCCGCTCTTTGCCGCCATGACCGGGTCCACGACCAGGTTCGTCAAGTGGAAGCGCTCGATGCCTTCGGCGACGACCTCGACAACGGCGGCGTTGGAGAGCATGCCGGTCTTCGCGGCGTCGGCCCCGATGTCGCCGAGCACGGACTCGAGCTGGGCGCGAACGAATTCCGGTTCGACCTCGGCGATCTCTTGCACGCCCAGCGTGTTTTGAGCCGTCAGGGCGGTCACGACGCTCAGGCCGTAGGTTCCCAGGACGGTGAATGTCTTCAGGTCGGCTTGGATTCCCGCGCCGCCTCCCGAATCGGAGCCGGCGATCGTGAGCGCTCTTGGAAAAGAGAACATTGCGGCATCCCCTAAAAATCGCAAGTCGCGCGGGAAAGCAGTTAGTGAACATTTGCGGCCATGCCGCCCCTGGCCGTCATTCACCACTCATCACTTGCCACTATCCGCTATCCGCTATCCACTATCAACTATCCGCTTCCAACAAACCGCAGGGTCCCGAATCGCGACGGCAGATGGAAGTCGATGACGCCCGTCGGACTCCACGCGTAGAACTCCTGCTCGCCCCCGTGGGGGCAATCGATCCGGTAGAGGTTCATTCGCCATTCGTCGCCCGCCAGCGGCGGCGTGTGAGGCGCCCCGATCAGCTGATCGAGCGGGAGGGCGTACTCCGCGCGCCACCACTTCGCCGCGCCGGGACGATCGAGGACGCCTTCGACGTGCGCGCGCGTCTGCAGGCCGGCCGGTTCGTACTGCGGAAGGCCGATGAACGGCGAACGCTTGCGCGAGTCTCCGCGCCCATTCAGGATGCACGCGTCGAAGACGACGTTCTTGGGGCTGACGTTGATCTCGTAATACTGGTGCGCCGTCGAAGCGGGGCTTATGAACAGCTCCACGCATTCCTCTTCGTAAATGGCGGAGTCGCGCTCCGAGCAGGTCCCCCAGATGTAGTCGTCCTCGCAGTGAAACGCCACGTAGAGCGTCGTATCGCTGTGAAGCAAGCGCGCCTCCGTCAGGAACCGCGGTTCCTCTCCGGTGTCCGCTCGCACGAGGTGGACGGCGGGCGCCTTCCGCCAGAGCGGATCGTCGATCTTCCCGCTCAGCTCGATCTCGCGCGGGACCTTCGCGCATTCATAGGTCGGCAGATTCATTTTCTGTTCCCTCGCTCTCACGTCAGCACGTCGATCGCGCAGCCGATCAGAAAAAGAACGCTCACAAGGGCGTTGAAGGAGAAGAAGGCGGGACCCACCCGGGAGAGGTCGTCGGGACCCACCTGTCGATGCTCGCCGACCAAGACTCCCGCGTTCACAACGAGGGCGGCCCACGACCAGAACCCCAGGTTCGATTCAACGAGGAAGAGCGCAAGGGAGAGAATGCTGAAGGCGTGCAGGATGGCCGAACCACGAAGGGCGGGAGCGACGCCCGCGCGGGCGGGCAGCGAGTAGAGTCCTTCCCGGCGGTCGAATTCGACATCCAGACAGGAGTAGATCACGTCGAACCCGGCGACCCAAAACACGACGCCGAGGATGAGAAAGGCCGGCAGTCCCTCCAAGGAGCCGCGCACGGCGATCCACGCGCCGGCAGGCGCCAGGCCGAGAGCGACGCCCAGAAGGACGTGGACCGCCGGCGTGAAGCGCTTGGAGTGGGAGTAGCCGATGAGGATGAAAACCGCCACGGGCGAGAGAACGAGGCAAAGCGCGTTGAGCATGGCGGCGGCGAAAATAAAGACGGCGGCGGAGACAAGCACGAAGCCCCACGTGAACTCGGCCGAGACAAGGCGGATCGGCAGGGCGCGGTTGCGCGTGCGCGGATTGCGCGCGTCGATGCGGCGGTCGACCAAGCGGTTGTAAGCCATCGCCATGGATCGCGCCGCAACGCACGCGACCAGGATCCAGAAGAAGGTCGTCGCTCCCGGCCACCCCCGCGCCGCGACCAGCATGGACACGAGCGCGAAGGGAAGGGCAAAAACGGTGTGACGGAACTTGATCATCTCAAGGATGACGGCGATCTTTTCCGCCGAGTTGCGCGGCTTGCGAGGAGAAGGAGGACACAGGGAAGGATGGCGCCAGGACGCGGCGGACCGGGACGCGGCGGACCCCGTTCTGAGATCTCCGCCGCAGCCGTCGGGAGAGCGAACGCCGAACTCTCGAATCATTTCTTGTCGGCGCCGAATTCCGGACTGACGACGGGCTCGGTCTCTTCGTCCGAAATGGCGGGGGCGCGCGAGGGACGGGGTCTCGCCGGTTCCGTCGACGTCTTCTGCTCGGTTTCGGTCGCTCGGCGAGCCGCCGCTTTCTGCTCGCGGTCGAGCCGTTCGATGACACGCTTGGTAACGTCAATGGCGTCCTTCCGGTAGAGCGCCACCTTGCCCTCGAGAATCAGGTCGAAGCCCTCGTCTCGTCCGACGGCCTTGATGGTTTCGAGAATCAGATCGAACGCCGGCTCGATCTTTTCCTTCTCGGCTTGCGTCAGCACCCGTTGCAGATCTCGCGTCTCGTCTTCGATCTGGTCGCGGAGATCGCGAGTCTTGCGCCGCATCGCGTCCATCTCACTGTCGCTGAGAACGGACTCCTTCCGTCGCATTTCCTGGCGCGTGCGATCGAAGTCGTCCTCTTTCTGAGCCAAAGCCTCGCGCCTTGGGCCCAGCCTCTTCTCGATGTCATTCTGGATGTCCTGAACGAACTGCGACTCCTTCTGGATTCGGTCGAGATCGACGACGCCGATGCCGGCCGCGAACGAGGCCGGGAGAGGCAGAATCCCCGCCAGCGCCAGACCCAGCGCCGCCCCCAGCATCGGGAACTTGGCAGAATGTGAGTGTCTCATTTCTGTGTCCTCCAAACGCGCATTTTCACAAACGCGCGCGCGAACCGGTCCGCGAGCCGGGCGGCGGGCGTTACGCGCCCAATCCCACCCGGCATTTGTGGTCGCCCTCGGCGAATTCGGCGAGGAACTTCTCGTACGCGCGTTTCTCGAAATCCCGGTACACGCTCAGGCGACGCATCATCTCGTCGAAATCCACCTGGTGGCCGTCGAACTCGGGGCCGTCCACGCAGACGTACTTCGTTTCGCCGCCAACCGTCACCCGGCAGCCGCCGCACATGCCCGTGCCATCCACCATCATCGTGTTGAGGCTGACGAAAGTGGGCACGTTGAAGGGACGCGTCGTCTCGCAGACGAATTTCATCATGATCGGCGGGCCGACGGCGATGCAGTAGTCCACCTTGCGCCCGCTATCGAGCAAGTCCTTCAGGGCGGCCGTCACCAGGCCCTTGCGTCCCGCCGTCCCGTCATCGGTCGTGATGACAACCTCGTCGCTGATCGACCGCATACGGTCCTCGAGAATGACGAGATCCGCCGACCGCGCGCCGAGAATCGAGATGACGGAGTTTCCGGCTTCGCGAAGCGCCTTGGCAATGGGATAAAGGGGGGCGATTCCAAGCCCGCCCCCGACGCACACGGCCGTGCCGAAGTTCTCGATATGGGTCGGCCTGCCCAGGGGACCGACGACGTCAACGATCTCATCGCCCACTTCCTTGGCGCAGAGCTCGCCGCTCGTCCTTCCCACTTCCTGCACCACCAGCTCGACCGTGCCACGCTCGGGATCCGTGTCGGCGATCGACAGCGGGATCCGCTCGCTTTTCGCATTGGGCCGGAGAATCAGGAATTGTCCCGGCTTGCGCTTCGCCGCCAGTTCCGGCTCCTCGACGACCAGCCGGACCACCTTTGGCGCAAGTTCCTCTCTTTCGAGTACCCTCGGCAATGCTCCATCCCCTTCCTCGTCGAGTTGCAGGCCCGGACACTGCGCCGGCGGACCGTACGTCCGCAAGGGGCCTGGCAGGGCGCACGGCATCGCGGCCCGCGAAAGACGCCATCTTCCCCGAGCCGTCCCCGACGCGCAACAAAAACCCGTCACCGCGCTCTTCCGACTCGGCCCGTGCCGCGAGCGTCCCCCCTCCCGGTCTCCGCATCAGCATCCGCGTCATCCTGCGCTCCTTGGATTGCTTCTTCCGGTATCATAACGGGACGATACTTGCCATGAGCCTCGGAGATCGTGGTCTCCCGCGTCAGGTCCCATAGACTCGTCTTCAGTTCCCGCATGGCCAGGACCGACG
>DATKZW010000735.1:0-12290 GCA_035527775.1 Sumerlaeia bacterium
GTCCCACCGCGCCGTGTCGGCGGGTTCGAAGCGCTCGACCTGGGCTGAGCGCGAGATCGTCCGGCGCGCCTCGGCCAGGGATTCTATCGCCCCGACCGCCATGGCCTGGACGGCGATGTTGCCGAGGCTCGTGGCCTCGACGGGTCCGGCCAGAACCGGAACGCCGCACGCGTCGGCGGCCATCTGGTTGAGCAGCCGGTTCTGCGCGCCGCCGCCGATGATGTGCAGCCGCGCCGTGCGACGGCCCAGGATGCGGTCGATGTCGCGCAACGTTCGCCGGTACTTCAGCGCCAGACTCTCCAGCGCGCAACGAAGGATGGCGCCCCGGCCCGAGGGAGCGTCGCAGCCCCCCTTCCGGCAAAGATCCTGGATGGCGGCCGGCATGTCGTCGGGGGCGATGAAACTGGGGTCGTTCACGTCGATCAGAGCGCCGAAGGGCTCCGCCCGGGCGGCCTCTTCCGTCAGTTCGCCGTAGGAGAGGTCCTTTCCCTGGCGTTGCCAGACCCGCCGGCACTCTTGAACCAGCCAGAGACCGGCGATGTTCTTCAAGAACGTGATTGTCCCACAGACGCCTCCTTCGTTGGTGAGTCCGGCCGCGTACGTCTCGTCGTTCACCACGGGCGCGTCGAGTTCGACCCCCATGAGCGACCACGTCCCGCTTGAGAGGTAGGCCCAGTCGCCTCGCTCGCCTTCGAGGGCCGGAACCGCCGCGACGGCGTCCGCCGTATCATGGCCCGCGGTCAGAATGATGGGGACGTCGGGCGAAATCCCGGTCGCCACGGCCACTTCCGGCAGAATCTTGCCGACAACCGTTCCCGGAAGGGACGGCTCGAGAAAGAGATGTCGCGGAAAGCCCAGGCGCCGGATCAAGTCATCGTTCCACGTTTTCTTCACCGGATCCAGGAGCTGCGTGGTGGTGGCGTTCGTGTATTCACAGGAGCGCTCGCCGCTGAGAAGGTAGGTGAAGAGGTCGTTCATCATCAGGAGCGAATCGGCCGCCTTCAGCACGGGCGAATCGTTCAGGACCATGGAGAGAAGCTGGTAGAGCGTGTTGATGTCCATGAACTGGATGCCCGTGCCGCGGTAAATCTCCTCGCGGGGAACCCGAGCGAAGGCCTTCTCGTACATGCCCTCGGTCCGCCGGTCGCGGTAGTGAACGGGGTTGGCCAGGAGCGTTCCGTCCGGGGCGATCAGGGCGAAATCCACCCCCCACGTGTCGACGGCGATTCCATCAAGATGAGGGCCGCACGCCTCGGCGCATTTGCGCAGCGCTTGGAGGATCTCCCCGTAGATGCGCGTCACGTCCCACTGTCGCGCGCCGAGCATCACGATGCCTTCGGTTGGAAAGCGGTGAATCACCTCCAGTTGGATGGCGCCCTCGGCGAGCCGCCCCACGATGGCGCGTCCGCTTTCGGCGCCGAGGTCGAGAGCGAGAAATCGGCGTGTCTCACTCATGTCGGCATCCCTTTCATCGACGGTTCGGTTTCGGGCGAGACCCGAGGCGGTCGTTCGCTTCTCTCCTTGCCGGACTTGCCCGGCTTTCGCCCTCAGCACAGGGCCGCGACCCGATCACCATGCCCGGCGAACGCCACCGCCTTCCGGTCGCCCGGGGTCCGCCATTCGTGAACGATCTCGATGGGATCGGGGGAGAGGCAGCGGGTCTTGAAGACGCGCTGAAGGGCGTCGAGCGCGGTTCTAAGGCCCCCCGCGCCAGACGCGCGCCTTCGCGTGGTCATGGGCGCCTACTTCACGGTTTTACCCATGAGCGTCTGTTTCGCCCTCCCATCCTGGATCAGGTTCTTGTCCTGGCAGTTGATCCCGAAAACCAGGTTTCTCCAGAGGCCGAAGTCGTACTTGTCCTCGACGTTGGCGGGTATCGTGCCGTCGACGATCGTCTCGCGCCACTTGCTGATCTTGTCGTACATCTCGATGGCGTCGGCGTTGCTCGGCAGCAAAACGAAGAAAACCAGGATTGGCGTGTTTGAGAACCGGAACCGCTCGGCCCGCAAGGTCTTCGCCTTCGCCGCGTATTCACGAAGATCGAGCGTGCCCGGCGGGACCTCATTATAGACTTTGTAGAGGAACTGATTCTGCAGACCCTCGGGCGTGACCCCGACATGGTCCGGATTGTACCCGATCGGCATGGGTTGACGCCCCCGGCTCGTGTAATCGTCCCAGTCGCGGAAGGGCAGGTGTTTCATAACCGTATTGCGCAAGAGGTTGTACCCCGCGGCGTAAACCGGCTTTGTCGCGTCACTCTTCTCGAGAGCGCTGTAATCGTAGACGCCCATCATGGGCAGAACGATCAGCGCGCCGATGACGGCCACGGCAACGAGACCGTACCGGAAGCCGGGATGGGTCACCCCTCGCGTGATCATCTTGGTCACTCTTCCCGCCGATCTGCTTATCTCGTATTGGAGCCTGTTGGTTCTGGCCAGCTTCTCCACTTCTTCTTCGAGGATCCCGATTGTTTCGTTGACCAAGAGGTAACCCTCGTGCCACTCGATCTCGGTGCGCCTCATCTCGGGGGGATTCATCCGTTGAACCTGGCGCAGAAGAATACAGTTCTCCACGACCGTGATGATCGACTGCGCCGTGGCCGCCGCCTCTCGGTCGCCGCCCGCGACGGCTTCCATCAGCGCGTCGTGCTGAATGGCAATCTGGCTCTTCAGCCTCAGGAAGTCCGTTTCATCCTGAGGCGTGGGCTCCTTGCCGCCGATTGCATCGGTCATGTACCTGTGGAACCGCTGCCAGTTTTGCAGCAGGCTTTGCAGGTTCGCCAAGCGTCGATTCAGAATTGGGTTGTTCATGAGTCCTAAGCCACTCTCGATGAAGAATTCGCCGGGCCGAGACAAGGCGCCCAACCCGGGCGTCACGCCCCCTCCCGCGGCGGCAACCGACCGCGCCCTTGGTCTCAGACGGTCTCTGGTAGCACACCGCCGTCGGACCGTCAACCATTGATTCGCTTCCTGTCGCGCCACAATGATAATGTCCCCTCGCGGCCACATGTCGAGTAAACGGGTTTCTTCCGAGGCTGCAGGTCGGGGTTTGTTTTCTTGGTTTGCCGCCTGGTTTCCCGGCGGCGCCACAGTATTCCGACCATGCCTTCCAGTTGTCGCCCGCCCCTCCCAGAACCGTGCTTGCGCTATTCACGCACACGGCTCCTCACGTTGTCTTTCACCTGCAGTCAGAACAGGTTGACCGTTTTGGTCACCCGATCGATGCCGGCGGCTGGCCAACCTTACCGGGGCGGGATTCCCTCCCGCTCGATATCGCGACCTGGCCCGGCCGCACTCGCAAGGGCTTCCGCCGACAAGAGGGAGATCACTCTTGACTGACGAACGCCCGTGCGAGAGGCTGCACGAGGCTCATAGGCAGTCGCCAGTGCGTTAGACTGCCGGCCCGGGTCCTCGTCGCGCCCCACGCGGCGCCCGCGCCCCGTCGGACGCCAGCCGAGCAGGAATCTGAAAAGGCCAAGCGATCCATCCCGATCTTGATTGCTTCCGAAGGTCCGGTCATGCCACGACGGGAAGCTGAGCGCTCCGCGGACGATCTGGATTCCGACGCGCAATGCCAGGAGGAGCGGCGGCGAACCGGGGCGGCGCGTTCGGGGCGCGAGCGCTTCTGGGTCGCCTGCCTGGTGGCGACCTTGGCCGTGGCTCTGGCGCCCCTTCTTTGGATTCCCTGGATCCATGGAAACGACGGGGTGCGCAACTACGTCTATTGCCGATCCTTCTGGATCGACCACGATCTGGATTTCGCCAACGAATTTGAGCATTACCGCCGCGCCGGCGAGTATGAGATCGATCGGATCGATCCGCTGACGGGGCGGCCCGGCAACGCTCTTGGGATCGGCTCGTCGATCCTGTGGTCGCCCTTTTTCTGGGCGGGGCGCCTCTTGGCAAAGGCGGTCGGCGCTCCCGAGGACGGCTACTCGGCGCCCTACGCGTGGGCGATCTGCTTCGGCTCGACGCTCTACGCGATCGCGGGATTGATTCTTCTGACGCGCGTGGCGCTCTGGCGATTCGAGTCTCGGGCGGCTCTGGTCGGGGTCTTGGGAGTCTGGCTCGGCTCCCCTCTGGCATTCTATATGTATCTCCATCCGTCCATGTCGCACAGTTGTTCCTTCTTTCTCTGCTCCCTTCTCATTTGGCTGTACGAACGATGGAAAAGGCGGGTGCGTCTGGCGCATTTCTTCGCCATCGGCTTTGTTGGAGGACTGGCCGCGGTCACCCGTTTCAACAACGCCGTCTTTCTTCTCCTTGTGTTTGCGTTCTGGCTGCGAGCCGTTCGGCTGAGCACGGCCTTTATGGACAGGCATCCCGCTCGGCGCGGCGCGGCGCTTTGGGCGGGGGTCCTGGCGGGCGGCGGCGTTTTCCTGGCCATGGCGCCCCAATTCGCCGCATGGCGCTACTTCTACGGCGCCTGGCTCGCGGGTCCGCGCGATTACGACTTGGGCGGCAACCTTCGCCTCTGGTCGAGCCCCTACCTGTACGACCTGCTCTTTTCGGGCTGGCGGGGAATGCTGGTCTGGTCGCCGGTTCTGTTCTTCGCCATCGTGGGCTTTGGCCTGCTTCTTCGTCACGGGCGTCTTCTGGACGCCACGCTCGCGGTCATGTTCGTCGTTCAAGTCTGGGTCATCGGGGGTTGGGAAATGTGGTGGGGGGGCGCCAGCTTCGGCCAGCGGTTCTTCATCAACTTCACCCCGGCGTTCGCCATAGGCCTGGCATGGCTGTTCCAGCGCCTTCGGCCCGGCGCTCCCCGCCGGCTCCTCGTCGCTCTCGTTGTCGGGTGCGTTCTTTGGAGCGCGGGGCTGGCCGTGCAGTACGCCGCGCGCCTGATCCCGCGGGAGGAGCCGGTAACGTTGGCGCAATTGGCCCGAAACCAGGTCCGAGAGGCGCCCCAGTGGGTCTTCCGACACGTCGTTCTCTTCATCCCGGGGTTTCGGACAACCCCGCACGGGGAGGATGAAGGCGAAAGGACGAAGGATGAAGACGGGGTTCGACCGGCGCAGGGTGAGGAGGGGGTCGGCGGGGCCGAGGGGGTCGGCGGGGCCGATGAGGAGGGAGGAGCGCCGCGCCACGGAGCGGGAAGCGAGGAGCCATGAGGATCGGTTTCAACGCCCAGTGCGCCGAGAACCGCAGCGGAACGGGGCGCTATGCGACGGAACTCCTTCTCGCCTTGGCGGCCATCGACGGGGAGAACGCCTACGAGATCTGCGCCCGCCGCGACTCCCCTCTCGTCCGCCGCCTCGCTTCCTATCGCAACTTCCGCGTTCATCCCCTTGTGGGGGACGGCTTGGCCGCCCGCCTTCTTTTCGAGAATTCGCGCCTATCTTCGTGGATTGCCGAGCAGGGGCTTGATCTGTTCCACGGCCCGGCCTTCGTCCTCCCGAAGACGTGCCCCGTCCCCTCCGTGGTAACCATCCACGACTTGGTTTTCAGACTCTTCCCGGAGACCATTCCTTCGGTCAAGCGCTGGTACTACCAACGCGTCATTCCCCGTTCCATCGCGCGGGCGGATCTGGTTCTGGCGGACTCGGCCTCTACGGCGCGCGATCTGGAAACCTGCCTTGGTGTGGCGCCGAGCAGGATCCGAACGGTCCACCTCGGCGTAGGAGAACGCTTTTTCTCCGCGCCGGATCCCGGGAGTATGGAGAAGGTCCGCAGACGCTACCAGTTGCCGCGGCGTTTCATACTGAGCCTCGGCACGCTGGAACCGAGGAAGAATCTCCCTCTCCTTTTCCGCGCTTACGCCGATCTGCTCGCCGAGATCCCGAAGGCGCCCGAGCTGGTCGTTTTCGGGAGAAGGGGATGGGGCGTGACGGGGCTGGAGCGCGAGATCCGGCGGCTCGGCCTCGCCGCGCGCGTTCTCCTGCGAGGCTTCGCCGCCGAGGAGGACTTGCCGGGATTATACCATCTGGCGACCCTCTTCGTCTGCGCGTCGCGCTACGAGGGATTCGGCCTCCCCGTCCTTGAGGCGATGGCGTCGGGCGCGCCCGTCGTGGCGGGAGATCACTCCTCCCTGCCCGAGATCGCCGGGACGACGGGCGCCGCTCTCGTGGATGTCCGCGATCCCCAGGCCCTGGGACACCGGATGGCCGAACTGCTGGCCGATCCGGCCGCCGCTCGCGAGCAAGCGGAGCGGGGGCGCCACCGAGCGAGGGAGTTCGCTTGGCAAACGACAGCGGAGAAGACTCTTGAGGCGTATCGAACGGTTCTTGCTGACTAGATCGAGCGCGAGGCGGGTTCGCGAGGCACCCCCCGGGGAGGACTCCAGAGGCTATTCCTCGTCGGGACCGGGCCCCAGGCCGCGCACGTGTTCGCGGAAGGCTTTGCCCGGCCGGAACGAAGCCACGCATTTTCTGGGGATCGTTATGCTCTTGCCCGTTCGCGGGTTGCGCCCGTTGCGAGCGTTTCTTTCTTTCACGTAAAAGGTGCCGAATCCCACCAGTGAGACTTTGTCGCGCGCCTTCAGAGCATTCTTGATACAGTTGAGGACAACCTCCAGAGCCTCGACGCTCTGCTTGTTGGACAGCCCCACTTTGTCGGCCAATCTGGCGGCAACATCGACCTTCGTCATTGAACCCGTCCCCGTGCGGTGGTATGCAGGTCTCGCGTCCTGCAAGACTCGGGTGAACCCTCGTAAAGCCAAAAGTCCGCGCGACCCCTCTGTCTCCCCACGGCTTGAGAAGCGAAAAGGCGCGACGCCCCTTTCGTCATCCCGCCGATAGGGTTGTCATAACCCTGGGATTTATAGATCCCCTTCCCCCGCAGTGTCAAGCCAAATATCTCCAACTATCTCCGCTCTGCCCGGTCTCAACCATTCTCCGTGCAGGATGCCAGCGAGAGAAATCCTACCCCTCGGCGCCGATCCTCTGCTTGCGCCCCTTGTAACGATACTTCAGTCGGAGGGGACTCCCCCCGAATCCAAAGGCCTCGCGCAGCTGGTTCATGAGGTAGCGCTCGTAGGAGAAGTGAACTAGGTCCGGATCGTTGGCAAAGAACGTGAAAGTGGGCGGACGCGCGCCGGTCTGGACCACGTATTTGATGCGCAACTGCTTGCCTTTGTGCACGGGAGGGGATACGCGGCGGGTCGTCCGACCGAGCCATTCGTTCAGGCTGGCCGTGTTGATCTCTTTGGAGTACTGCGCGTAGACGTCGTCGACGAGAGGGAGAATCCGGTGAACCCGCTGACCCGTTTTCGCCGACAGCATCACGATGGGGGCGTAGCTGAGATAGCCCATTTCATGGCGGATCTTCTTCGCAAGCTCCCCCGCCGTCCGAGTGTCCTTCTCGACCAAGTCCCACTTGTTGACGACCAGGACGCAGCCGCGACAGGCCTCGTGGGCGTAGCCGGCCACGTGTTCGTCCTGCGCGGCAAGGCCCTGCTCGGCGTCAATGAGGATCAGGGCCACGTGGCAGCGACTGAGGCTGGCCTGGGCAGAGAGGACGCAGAGTTTCTCGATCCCCGGCCGCACTTTGCCCCGCCGGCGCAATCCGGCCGTGTCGATCAGGGTGTAAACCCGGTCCTGGAAACGGAAAGTCGTGTCAATCGTGTCCCGCGTTGTGCCGGGCGTCTCGCTGACGATGACCCGTTCCTGGCCGAGCAGGGCATTAACCAGCGAGGACTTGCCCACGTTCGGGCGCCCAATGACGGCAATCCGGATCGCCTCCGCTCCGTCTTCGCGCCTCACCGCCACAGGCGGCGGCAAAAGATCGACCACGCGGTCCAGCAGATCGCCGACTCCCGTTCCGTTCAGCGAGCTGACGGCGAAGAGGTCTTTCAAACCCAACGCGTGGAAACCCATGGCCTCCTGGTAGCGCCGGGCGTTGTCGCACTTGTTGACGGCGAGGATCACCGGTTTGCTCGTGCGGCGAAGCAGAGCCACGATGTCGGCGTCGACGGGGTTGTTCGCTTCGAGAACGTCGACGAGGAAAATGATGACGTCCGCCTGCTCGATGGCCAGCAGGCACTGCTCGCGCATCAGGCTGAAGGTGGCGTCGCGGGGCGTCATCTCGAAACCGCCGGTGTCGACCAGCGTGAAAGCGCGTCCGTTCCATTCGGCCGCTTCGAAATTCCGGTCGCGGGTGACGCCGGGGACATCGAGCACCACGGCTTTGCGCCGTCCGGCAACGCGGTTGAACAACGTCGATTTCCCCACGTTGGGCCGACCGACGATCGCGACCATCGGAAGGTTCGCATCGAGAATCTCAACTCGACCCACTCCAGTGCTCCTCCCTGCGCGCCGGCGCCGAGAGTCGTGTCGGCGCACGGGGCTTTCCCCCTTGGCCAGTCTCTCCGCCAAGTCTCTTCCCGCAATCCGGCGGCGTTGCGCTTGGGACTCAAAAGACCTCGAACTCGAGGGCCTCTCCATCATACAGGCGCCGCTCGGAAACCGGCCTGCCGCGGGGGTCAAAGTGGAAAATCCCCCCGCACATGCCGCAGGCCGTCTCCGTGTCGTCGCTGATGCCGTTGACGGCGACGACATGAACGCCCGTCTCCACCGCGAGCCGGCGCATCCCTTCCTGGAGCGCCGCCAAAGCGGCCGGAGGATTGTGGACGGCCACGCGTCGAATCTCCGAAGCGGAGCCGGTCAGGTGCAGCAACAGGCAGACGACCCGCGCCTCGCTCCCCATGACTTCCTCAGGCAATGAAGGGCCCGCCAGGGGGCGACCCATCGCGATCCCGATCGGGACGCCCGCGACGCGGGCCATGATGTCCACGCCAACCGCCTCGTCGGCCGCATCGGTGTCGTTGGAGCCCGCTTCAGGGAGCATGAACTTGCGAACGTCGAGCTGCCCGGTGCGATCCGCCAGCGCGAGCGTCCGGCAGCCGGGCGAACCGTGCGGGTCGAGCAATCCCGCAGCGATGCAGACGTTGCGTTTGGCCGCGAAGGCCGCGAGAACGTCGAGTTGGCCATCGACGACCGATTGCCGGGCTTGCCCTCTTCTCCCGTTAACTGGAACGTCAAGCGGCGCAACGTCGATCTGCGGGAAGGCGATCAGATTGACTCTTGCGTGGAGGGCCTCGACCCACGTCGCCATGGTCCGCAGGTTCGCTCGGTTGTCGTCGGGAGTCACCCGCATCGGGACAAGCGCAATTCTCATGAAGAGCAGGCCTTCAGGTCGAAAATGCTGCCGTGACGAAAGGACCGATATCGCCGGCGTCGCCCTAGTCATGCTAAGAAAAGCGCTGTGGGCTTGCAATGGGAAAGACTGCACGAGTCGTCTCGTTGCGTCTGCCTTCTCCCGGGGACAACGCGGCGGCAGCGGGCTTCCCCGCCGCCGATCGGCTCTCTGCCCGCCGGGCGAGATTCTTTCGTTCCGCCCGCAACCCGTCCGCGGGAAGTCGGCCGGGCGGACAAGCGGCGAAGAAGGCTTACATCTCTCATAAATCAGGACTTACGCGTGTCGGAGAGGCGAGGGGGCGCATCTGGCGGGGGCGGAGTCGCGGTGCGATATTTTGTATTGACAGGGCCTCGACGTACAAGATATGGTGCCTCTCGGAAGCCGTCAGGGGCTTCCCCGTTTCGGAAAATCGCCGGTTCGATCGTTGCTGTACGCTGTGCGACGCCTTCTTGAGGGCGTCGCGCGAGAAGATGAGTTCCCAGTCCAATTCCGAATCTTTCCGTTCCCGTGATCCATGGAGCGCAAACCTCATGTTCGAATCCATTCGCAAACGCGACGGCAGATTAGAGAGATTTAACCCGGAGAAGATCACGTGGGCGGTTTTCAAGGCCGCCCAAGCGTGCGGCGGTGACGACTTCGATTTGGCCGAACGTCTGAGCGGGCAAGTCGTGGCCATCGCCGCCGAGCAATATGCCGGGCGAATTCCTGAGGTAGAAGACTTCCAAGACATCATTGAACAGGTCTTGATCAAGAACGGTCACGCCAAGACCGCCAAGGCCTTCATCCTCTACCGAGAGAAGCGCAAGAGCGCGCGGGAGATGAACGCGCTGATCGGCGCGACGATCCGAATGTTCTCGGGGTACCTGAACAATGAGGACTGGCAGATACAGGAGAACGCCAACACGCAGCGCAGCGTCAACGGTCTGAACAATTACGTCCGCGAGTTCTTTACGAAGAACTACTGGCTGCACGAGGTCTATCCCTCCGAGGTGCGCCAGGCGCACGAGAACGGCGACCTTCACATTCACGATCTCGGTTTTCTCGGCCCCTACTGCGCGGGCTGGGACCTTCGACAGCTTCTCCTGGACGGTTTCGGGGGAGTCGCCGGGAAGGTTGAGAGCAGGCCGGCGAAACACTTGCGCGCCTTTCTCGGCCAAGTCGTGAATTCCACCTTCACCACCCAAGGCGAAACGGCCGGCGCTCAAGCATGGTCCAGTTTCGACACCTATTGCGCTCCTTTCATCCGCTATGACGGCCTAGACTACAGGCTGGTGCGTCAGTGCCTGCAAGAGTTCATCTTCAACCTGAACGTCCCTACCCGCGTCGGATTTCAATGCCCCTTCTCGAACCTGACGTTTGACCTCACCGTTCCCGCCACGCTGAAGGGCCAACCCGTCATTATTGGCGGGAAGCCAATGCCGGAGACCTACGGCGATTTTCAGGAAGAGATGGATCTGTTCAACCGCGCCTTCTGCGACGTGATGATGGAAGGCGACGCCAAGAGCCGCGTGTTCACCTTCCCCATTCCGACGATCAACATCACGAAGGATTTCGATTGGGATCTTCCCGCGGTCGAGTCCTTCATGCGGATTACCTGCAAGTACGGCATCCCGTACTTCGCCAACTACATCAATTCGGATCTTTCGCCTGAAGACGCCGTGTCCATGTGCTGCCGCCTGCGGCTCGACACCTCCGAGTTGCGCAAACGCGGCGGAGGACTCTTCGGGTCGAATCCCCTGACCGGATCGGTCGGCGTCGTCACCATTAACCTGCCTCGAATCGGCTATCAATCGCAGTCGAAGGAGGAGTTCAAAGCGCGACTCTGGAGAATGGTCCAGACCGCGAAAGTTTCGCTCGAGATCAAGCGCAAGATCATCGAAGAGCAGACCGCGAACGGTCTTTATCCCTACGCGGCCCACTACCTGCGCCACATCTACGCCCGCACGGGCCAATACTGGTACAACCATTTCAACACCGTCGGCGTGATCGGGATGAACGAGGCGCTTCTGAATCTCATGGGGAAAGGCATCGCCACCCCGGAAGGCCAGGAATTCGCCATCGAAATAATGACCTACCTCAAAGAAATCCTTGCGGGCGTTCAGGAGGAGACGGGCCACGCTTACAACTTGGAAGCGACGCCCGCCGAAGGCGCCGCCTTCCGCCTGGCCACGATGGACAAGGCCCGCTATCCCGACGCCATCGCCTCGGGCAATGGGACGCCCTACTACACGAACTCGACCCAGCTCCCCGTTGGCCACACCGACGACATCTTTGAGGCCCTCGAAATGCAGGACGAGCTGCAGTCCATGTACACCGGCGGAACCGTTCTGCATCTGTATCTCGGGGAGAGCATCGAAGACACCGCCGTGTGCAAACGCCTGATCCGGAGAGTGTTCGAGAACTACAAGCTGCCCTATCTCTCGCTGACCCCCACGTTCAGCATCTGCCCCGTGCACGAATACATCGCGGGCGAGCATTACGAGTGCCCGAAATGCGGCGGGAAAACCGAGGTCTGGTCCCGCGTCACCGGTTACCTGCGGCCCGTGGCCAACTACAATGAGGGCAAGAAACAGGAGTACAGAGACCGCAAGAAATACCGTTTGCCGGAGCTGGTGTAATGCGGATTGCCGGTTTCCAGAAACTCTCCACGGTGGACTATCCCGGCAAACTCGCGGCCGTGGTTTTCACCGCGGGATGCAACCTGGATTGTTCCTACTGCCACAACCGTGCGCTCATAGATCCGTCGACGCGCCTCCCTTGGTGGGATGCGCGGGAAGTGCTCGGCATCCTCGCCAAGCGGCGAGGCTTTCTGGACGGCGTCGCGATCAGCGGCGGCGAACCGACCCTGCAACCGGATCTCGAGGATTTCGCGGGGCAAGTCCGAGACCTTGGGTACGCGGTCAAACTCGACACGAACGGCACGCAACCAGCCGTCTTGAGCCGTTTGATCGCGCGCGGTCTTCTCGACTACGTCGCCATGGACGTCAAGGCGCCTCTCGAGAAGTATGAGACGATTTGCGGCGCCGGCGTCGAGATCGCCGCCATCGAGTCGAGCATCGCGTTGCTTCTCGAGGGACAGGTTGATTACGAGTTCCGCACCACCGTCTCTCCCCTCCTTTCTCACGAGGACCTTAAAGCCATCTCCCGCCTCGTTCGGGG
>DATKZW010000736.1:0-3558 GCA_035527775.1 Sumerlaeia bacterium
TAGGCCACCGTGTCCTCCCACGGCTCGTCGTCGGGCAGGAGGGGATTGGCCGGGTGGCGGTCCAGAGGTCGCAGCACACGTCTCGTCCCGGGACGGTAGAGGACGTGGCGGTCGTCGACCAGAAGCAGGGTGCGAGAGGGCGCCGGTTCCCCGGCGCTTTCCGCGGAGAATCCGCTCATTGTCATTGCGCTCCAGAGCGCGCTCGAGAACGCCGCTACGACTGCGGCAAGACGACCGTGCATAGATTGCCTACGTGGGCCAACAGACTCCCCCTCCAGGATGGCCGGTCCCGTATCTCATGCTTTTGCGCCGCAGCCGCCTCGGCTGTGCGGCTCGTGTTTGCTCCCCCGCCGAGGGCGGCGGGGCCGCAACGCCATTCTGGGAAGACTACGGCAAACTCACCGAAACCGCATCGAAAAGAGATCCGCATCTTTCATCACGAACCGCAACCGAACCGGCTTTCCCGCCAACTCGCCGACGTCGGGGCCTTTCGCCCACGACACAATTCGCGCGATCTCGTCGCCAATGATCTCGGGGCAGTTGTCAAGCGTGTAGCCGGGGACCGGGTTGCCCTGCGCGTCCTGGATCTCCACGCGGACGCTTCCCGGGGCCGAGGTCGAGAAGTTGATTTCCAGCTCTTTGCCCTGAAACGTGAAAGGCTTCGTCACCATCTCCCCTCCGCTGTACGGAGCGCGGACCGACGCGAAGCCGTCCAGACGAAAAACGAGACGCTCCAGATGCGCCGACGGCTGGCCGTAATGACGCTGCACGTAGCATGACATTTCCTCGGGGCTCGTCTGCACGAGTCCGAGAGCGGGGTAGTTCGAGCGCGCCACCCAGTTGCGGAGACTCGTTCCGGGGCGGATCAGGCTCTCCAGGAAAGTCCGGTCGTACTGGTCTCCCCCGCGGCTCGTCAGCAGAACGGCGTCGGAGCATCCGCTCTTCAGGCCCCCGTAGTTCCGCGGCCCCTCCAAGTCGAGGGATTTCACCTGTTCTTCCGTCAGCGCCTCCCGGCCGGGCCAGAACCGGGCCGCGATGCCGACGTAGATGTGGGGCGCTCGAAAGTAGGGGTTTGTCTGGTTCGTATAGAGGTGTTCGGGCGGCGCGTCGCCGAAACTCATGTCGACTCCGTCGGTCCAGTTGAGGAAGTCCTTCGACGTCGCTCGCGCAATCCACCGCACGCCGTTCTTCCACGTTCGGAAGAAGCACACGTAACAGTCCTCGCTCTTGGACCAGAACACGACATTCTGCGTATCGAAGGCGCCCTTCGTCAGGATCGCTTCCTCGCGCAGCTTTTTCCACCGGATGCCGTCGCCCGAGACGTAAGCGATCAGACCGCTCTCGCTCGTGCCCCCGACGGCCTTGTAGCGCTCCGAGGCCGGGACGCCGGGGCGCGCGTCGATGAAGGGGCAGAAGTTGTGCGTCGGCGGCCCCGCGTCGGCGAGAACCACGTTATTGTCCCGCGCGCCGTCGATCTCGTAGAGGCCCAAGTTCGGTTTGACCCAGTGGACGCCGTCCGAGCTTTCCGCGTAGCACGCGACCTCCTTCGCCTCCTTCGTCGCGTCTCCCGCCCCGGTCAGGGGACGGCCGCGATAGTACATCCGGCGCTTGCCGCCGTCTTGGAGGACCGTCACGTATCCGCTGACGGGCCCCTCCCACGGCTTGTCGAATTCCAAAGCCGCGCCCGCAGGCCGCGGGGGATGCGCCCGCAGCTCGACGCCTTTCATCCGATCGATCAGGAACCGGTCCACAAAAAGCTCCCGCCGATTGCCGATGTCAATCGCTTCCGGCGAATCGTCCGCCTCGCCGCCGCCGCGCAGACCAAGAAAAGCGGCTGATGCAAGCGTCATGACAAAAAAGTCCTTTTTCATCCTCTTGCCCTTTCGCCATCCGAGCAAAATATGCCGGGAGTCACAATGCCCTGGAACCGCTCGCATTTCAATCACCGAGAAAGCGAATCGTGCGAGAATCCGCGTCCGTCAGAAACGGAACGCCGTCGAACGGACTTGTCGGAGAGATGGCCACCGTTCGCCGCTCCAGCGCGACAGAGGCGCGGAGAGGCCGGTCCGGGCCCGCTGGAACATCTCGAGGACCCCGCCGACGCTCAGATATAATGTTATAACCAATGCTTCCCGTCAAGCCCTTTTCTCAGCAAGTGCGGAAAGAACGACGTGCGGAATCCCAGGACCTCTGCCCGAAGACTTGTCCGGATCCTTCATCCTTCATCCTTCGCCCCTCATCCCCAACCCTCAACCCCCGCTTCCCAGGAACGGACCCGCAGGATCGAGCCGAAACCATAGCGCTCGCGCACGGCGTCGATCACCCGGCCCAACCGCTGTTCTCTCTCCTCGCGTTCGCTCTCAAAAAGATCGAGCGTCGGCGGTTCGGTCGACAAGTCGCTGACGCCGACGCCGATGAGGCGCGCCCGCACGCGGCGCGTGTAGGCCGCATCGAGGGCGTGGGCGGCGGCGCGGTAAATCGCGCGGTCGTCGTCGGTCGGCAGGAGGAGGGTCGTGGCGCGGGTCACGGTCTTGAAATCGGCGTAGCGCAGTTTGAGAGTGACGCGTCGCGCACGTTTGCCCTCGCGCCGGAGCGCCGCCGCGACCCGTTCGCTGAGCAGCGAGAGCGTGGTCCGAAGCGTCGGGGGATGGCCCGTGTCGGTCTCGTAAGTATGTTCGCGGCCGATCGATTTGGGGGGAGGGTGGGCGAGGACTGGAGAATCGTCTTCGCCGCGAGCGCGATGATAAAGGACGCGGCCCGTCTCGCCGAAGACCTCGCAAAGCCGCCGCTCGCCGAGGCGCTCCAGATCGCCGATCCGTTCGAGGCCGTAGCGCAGGAGTTTTTCGGCGTTCTTCGGGCCGATTCCCGGCAAACGGCGCAAGGCGAGCGGCGCCAGGAACTGGCGTCCCTGGCCCGGGTAGACGCGCAAGAGTCCGCGCGGCTTGGAACGGGCCGCGGCGACTTTGGCCAGCAGTTTGTTTTCGCCCCAGCCGAAGGAAGCGGGAAGGCCCAGTTCCCGCGCCAAGCGTTCCTGCAAACCATCGGCCACTCGCCCCGCCGAGGGATACAGGCGCTCAGTTCCCGTCAGATCGAGGTACGCTTCGTCGAGCGAGCCCATTTCGACCACCGGCGCCGTCTCCTCGCAGATGGCGCGGATGGCGCGGGAGGCTTCCGTGTAAGCCTCGGGCGAGCCGGCGACGAACACGGCCCGGGGACAGAGCCGGTAGGCTTGGCGCAACGGCATGGCCGAGCGCACGCCGAAATCCCGCGCCTCGTAGGAAGCCGCCGCCACGACCCCTCGCCCGAGGGGGTTGTCCGACCCCACGATGACGGGTTTGCCCCGCAGGGAAGGGTCGCGCAACCGCTCGACGGACACGAAAAACGCGTCCATGTCCAGATGCAAGATCTGCCGCTGAAACATTGTCTCCCGCCCCGCGTCCCGGCCGGCGCCCTCTTTGCGCGGGAATGGGGGCGAGAGAAGAGGCCGAACGATCTCTTTCCCGCCCCCCGCCGCCGGAGTTCCCTCTTCTCCTTTGGCGCTCCTTACAACGGTTTTCG
>DATKZW010000737.1:0-6436 GCA_035527775.1 Sumerlaeia bacterium
CGGCGGCGCGACGCTTGACGGCGCCGTCTGCGATGACGCGGATTTCAAACGGGCGAACTTCGTCGGCGCCAGGGCCGTGGGGGCTTCCTTCCAACGGTGCGCCTTCTACTACTCCCGGCCCGGTTCGGCCAACTTCTCGGCGGCCAATCTTTCGGGCGCCAACATTCAGCGCGCCATCTTCCGCGCCGCCGATCTTCGGGGGGCGGACATGACGGGCACGGTCGGTTCGGCCAACTTCGACCGGGCCAAGAGATAGGGAATATGTTTCTCGAGCATTTTCTGATCCCCGACGTGAACGAGACGAACGTGTACCTCATCGCGTGTCTGGAGACGCGCCAGGCAGCGTTGATCGATGCGGGCGGGTTCGACCCGCGCGCCGTCGAGGCGGCCCGCGAGAGGGAATTCCGGGTCGGCGCTATCCTGATCACCCACGACCACTACGACCACACGGGCGCTATCGGCGAGTACGCCGCGTCTTTCCCGGGCTGCGAGATCGTGGCGGGCTCCAGGCGGGCGGGCGGGCGCACAGCCCGCGCCTTGAGGGACGGTGAGATCATTGCCGTCGGCAACCTGGAGGCGCGCGCACTTTCCATTCCCGGCCACACGAAGGATAGCACGGCCTACCACTTTACCCGCCGCGCCGGCACAGCGACCGCCGGGAAAGCCGCGCCTGAGATCTCCGTCGTTTTCTCCGGGGACGCGCTTTTCGCCGGTTCGGTCGGCGGGACCGGCGGCGAAGCCGCCCACGAGAGGGAGAAGGCGGGCATCCGCGAGAAGCTCTTTGTTCTGCCCGGCGCCACGGTCATCTACCCCGGCCACGGTCCGGCGACGACGGTCGACCTCGAGAAACGGCACAATCCTTTCTTCTGACGCTCCAGGAGACGTCTGCGCGCAACCGCAATCTGCTCCTATTCGGCGTCTATGAAGGAATGAAGGCATTTCAGAGATCCGCCCACGCCGGGGATTTCCACGCCCTCCCCGCGAGAATCGCCTTCTTGACGGGCGTTTGCGTCTTTTCTATGGTCGGTTCCTCTCGAGGTGCGTTCGTTGCGTTGGGAAGGCCGGAGTAAGACGCGGCCGCCGGTTTCCGCGATCGGGGTTTCTTTTTCAGGTGACTTTTCCCGGGTTTCCTGGCTTTCTTGGCCCCCGAAGCGGCGGAAGGGAAGAGCAAGGCGGACGCCGCCGCCATCGAGGCGTTCGGAAGAGATCATGGCCAACAGCGGCGCGAACATACTCCTGATTACCAGCGACCAGCAGCACTGGAACACGCTCGGATTTCTCAATCCCGAGATCGAGACGCCGAATCTCGACCGCCTCGCCGCGCAAGGCGCGGTCTTCGATCGGGCCTACTGCGTGAACCCCACCTGCACTCCCACGCGCGCGTCCATCATCACCGGCCTTTATCCCAGTCAGCACGGCGCCTGGTCGCTTGGAACGAAGCTACCCGAGAACGCGCCGACGGTCGGCGACGCCTTCACTCGCGCGGGATGGCGCACGGCCCTTGTCGGCAAAGCGCACTTCCAGCCGTTGCGCGGCACGGACGAACACCCCTCCCTCGAGTCCTATCCGATCTTGCAGGATCTCGACTTCTGGAGGAACTTTCACGGCCCCTTCTACGGTTTCGAACGCGTCGAACTCGCTCGCAACCACGTTGATGAAGCCCACGTCGGCCAGCATTACGCCATTTGGATGGAAGAAAAGGGGCTCGCCAATTGGCGCGACTACTTCCGGCCCCCCACCGGAAACAACGCCTCCCAACGCCACAAGTGGCTCATCCCGGAAGAGTATCACTACGACGCATGGATCGCCGAGCGCACAAACGCGTTGCTGGAACAGTACGCGCATGAGGGGAGGAGATTCTTCCTCTGGTCCAGCTTCTTCGACCCCCATCCCCCGTATCTCGTTCCCGAACCTTGGGACACGCACTACGACCCCGCGAGGATCACGGTCCCGGCTTTGACGGAGGGGGAGCACGCCGACAGCCCTCCCTACTTCAGGAAGCTCTTCGAGGAGAATCCGGACTTCAGCGAATACCAGGAATCGGACGGCTCGGGCATCCATGGCTTCGCCAGTCACTTGCAGGATCCCGATGAAAGGGCGCGCGACGTGGCGGTCTATTACGGAATGATCACGCTTATGGACAAATACATCGGGCGGATTCTCGACAAGGTTGACGCGCTGGGCCTTGCCGAGAACACACTCGTCGTTTTCACCACGGATCATGGCCATTTCTTCGGCCAGCACGGACTCGACCAGAAAGGTCCGTTTCACTATGAAGACATGATCCGCGTTCCCTTTATCGCGCGGGGTCCGGGAGTTCCCGCAGCAAGGCGGACGAATGCGCTTCTGTCTCTGGTCGATCTGGCGCCGACCTTTCTCGCCGTCGCCGGCCTAAGCGTCCCGCGCGCCATGGCGGGCGTCGACCAGTCGGGCGTGATCTTCGGACGCGTCGAAAGCGTTCGGGACCACGTGCTGGTCGAGAATCGTCACCAGCCGACGACGGTTTTCCTCAGAACATACGTCGACGAGCGCTACAAGATCACCGTCCACTTCCAGCGCGAGTACGGCGAGATCTACGACCTGAAAGAGGACCCGGGCGAGCTGCGCAATCTCTGGGACCGTCCCGAATGCCGGGCGCTCAAAACCGATCTTCTCCAGAAGATGATTTGCGCGGAAATGGGCAAGGAGTTGCTCTGGATGCCGCGAGTTGCCGGGGCGTGATCCGAGGCGGAGACGTTAGCCTTAGCGGGGGCCGCCCCAGCCCGGAAACGGGCAAGGATTGTTCTGGACTGCACGCGGGTAGGGCGTTGACCCGCCCCAGGAGTTTGGGCATTCTGCGAGGTGGGGCGATGCTCCACCCTGCGTCGGCTAGTGAGGGAAGGCGCGGCGACGGGCGCAGGCGCGGCGACGCCGGGCGGATTCCTTCGGGAAGCGCGACCTTGAGCTTCTTCATCATTCTGAAACTCCTCGGTTTGCTTCTCATGACGGTGGGGGCGTCTATGCTGCCGTCGCTGGCCTGGAGCGTTTACTACGCCGACGGGGCGCAGATCGCCCTCCTCGGCGCCGTTGTCGTGACGACCGGCATGGGCGCCGCCGCGTTCTTTGTCGGGCGGTCGCGGCGTGAGGACCTTTTCCGCAAAGAAGCGACCGCGGTCGTCGGAATCGGCTGGATCCTGTGCGCCTTTGCGGGCGCGCTGCCCTTCTACTTCCACGGCGTCTTCGCGGGCGGCCCCTTCTCTACGTTTCCGAACTGCTACTTCGAATCCATGTCGGGCCTGACGACGACGGGCGCCTCGGTGCTCCAGGCGGAGGACTTCGCGGCGCTGCCCAGGGGGCTTCACTTCTGGCGCTGCTTCACGCACTGGCTCGGCGGCATGGGCATCATTGTCCTTTTCGTTGCCATATTGCCCTTTCTCGGCGTCGGCGGGCGCGCGCTCCTCAAGTCCGAAGTTCCCGGCCCCGTGACCGAGACGCTCACCCCGCGCGTCAAAGACACCGCCATGCTCCTCTGGAAAATCTACTGCGGGTTCACCATCGCCGAAACGCTCGTCTTGATGGCGTGCGGCATGAGCTTTTTCGACGCCCTCTGCCACACCTTCGCCACGCTGGCAACCGGCGGCTTCTCGACGAACCCCGGAAGCATCGCCGGATTCGACAATCTCGGCGTCGAGATCGCCATCATGTTCTTCATGCTCGTGGCCGGCACGAACTTCGCCCTTTACTACAGCATTCTCCGCGGCGACCGGCGCGCCCTCTTGCGCGACCCCGAGTGGCGCGCGTATGTCAGCGTCATTGCGGTCTCCGCGCTTTTCGTCGCCTTCGTCCTCGTGCGAGCCGGCGTGTACGCCAGCCCCCTGGAATCGCTCCGATACGGCACGTTCCAAGTCCTCTCTCTCATGACAACCACCGGGTTCGCCACGGCGAATTTCGACGCGTGGCCCGTTGAGGTCAAGTTCCTGCTCCTGTGTCTCATGTTCGTCGGCGGAAGCGCCGGGTCGACCGGCGGGGGCATCAAGGTGATGCGATGGATGATCCTGGCAAAAACCGCCCGGGGCGAACTCGAACGCAGATACAGCCCCCGCACCGTACGCAAGCTCCGCCTTGGCAAGACCGTTCTGAGCAACGATCTCAGCGCGTCCGTTCTCGTCTTTTCCTTCACCTGGGCGCTGGTTTTCGTTCTGGGCGTGTTTGCCGTGGCTGTCCTTGAGGCGCTGCCGGCGGGCACCAGCGAAGCGAGCGGCTCGCGGCTGGTCACGGTGATCACCGCCGTGATCGCGACCCTCAACAACATCGGCCCCGGACTCGGTCAAGTCGGCGCGGAGGGGAACTACGCCTTCTTCAAACCGATCACCAAGATCCTGCTCACCTGCTTCATGGTCCTCGGCCGCCTCGAGCTCTACACGATCCTCGTCCTCTTCGCCCCGCGGTTTTGGAGGGGAAGATAGACGCGAGATCTCATTAAAGGAATCAGACTGGAGGGCTATGACTTTGCGGGGAAACACCGTCACGCGGCATCCCTTCGCGCGCGTTGGCGTCCCTCTACTTCTTCTTGGATTCGTTGCGATGAGCCTGACCCGCGCCTCGGGCGGCGAGAAGCAGGGCGTGAACTGGCCCACGTTTCGCGGCGCGCGCGCCGCGGGAATCGCCGAAGGCTTCAAGACGCCGACCCAATGGGACGTCGAGAAGAACCAGAACGTCAAATGGAAGACGCCCGTGCCCGGTCTCGGGCACTCCAGCCCCGCCGTTTGGGGAAACCGCGTTTACGTCACGACCGCCGTTCGGCTCGAAGGAGAAGCGACGCTAAAGCCGGGCCTGTACGGCAACGGCGATCCCGTGCCGGACGAAAGGGAGCATCGCTGGTTCGTGTACTGCTTCGACAAAGCGAACGGCAAAGAGCTCTGGAGCCGACTGGCGTGCGAGGGCGTTCCGAAAGTCAAGCGACATCCCAAGTCGAGCCACGCCAACCCCACGCCCGCGACCGACGGCAAGCGCGTCGTCGCCTTCTTCGGGTCCGAAGGGCTTTACTGCTACGACGTGAATGGAGACCTTCTCTGGAAAAAAGACCTTGGCGTTCTCGACTGCGGGTGGTTCCAGTCGCGGGCGATTCAGTGGGGATTCGCCAGCTCGCCCATCATCCATGACGGTCGGGTCATCGTGCAGTGCGACACGCAGGATGCTTGCTTCATCGCCGCCTTCGACGTCGGGACGGGCAATCAGATCTGGCGGACTCCGCGCGAGGAATACTCGACGTGGAGCACCCCCACCGTGGACGCGCGCCCCGAGCGGGCGCAGGTGATCGTCAACGGCTACAAGCACATCGGCGGATACGACCTGAAGACGGGCGAGGCGCTCTGGCGCCTGCGCGGAGGGGGCGACGTTCCGGCGCCGACGCCGGTCGTGTCGCGCGACTTGATCTTCATCACCAACGCCCACGGCGGCCCCTCGCCCATCTACGCGATTCGGGCGGACGCGACGGGCGACGTGACTCCGGAAGAGGGGAAATCGACGAGCACGTACGTCGCTTGGAGCTACCAGAAGGGCGGCAACTACATGCAGACGCCCATCGTCATCGGCGATTACATCTACCTCTGCAACGACCACGGCACACTGTCCTGCCTGGAGGCCAAGACGGGCAAGAGCGTGTACCGCGAGCGACTCGAGGTCCGCGCCGGGTACAGCGCGTCGCCCGTGGCGGCCGACGGCAAAATCTACCTCACCGCGGAAACGGGCGACGTCTTCGTCGTCAAAGCCGCTCCCAAGTTCGCCGTCGTTGCGAGAAACGCGCTGGGCGAGACCTGCCTGGCCACGCCGGCCATTTCCGAAGGGCGTCTGTTCTTCCGCGCGAGGCATCATCTGATGTGCATTGGCGAGTAGAAACGATGCGGCTCAACTGGAGCCGCGAAGGCGCGCGCCGGCGGGGACCAACCTGCCGGGGGAACAAGAGTGAAAAGCGAGATCGAACGGCGATTCCTGAAGATCCGGGTGGCCGAGACCCGTTGCCCGGAGGTGATTCGCCAGCTCGGCGTGATGCGCGAGTCGATCTATGTGTTGCGGCAGAGAATCGACTGCAGCCACTGGGACGCGGTCCGGGAGCACTTCCTCGAGGTCGCCGGCGGCTGGATCGTGAAAGAGCCGGTGGCCGGACGAAAGCGCTTCACGCTCGAACCGCGAAAAGTCGTCCGCGCCATGAAGAAACGCGGAATCTGGTGAGCGGGGGCAAGACGCCGCCGGGCGGGCCCTTGCAGCAACCGCGGGCGAGACGCCCGCGTTGCGTTGTCTCTCGGGGGCCGGGCTCGAGCCGCTTCTCTTGAGACGGCGCCACCGGCGTTTCAAGCGCCTCGCCGCCGGCGTCGGCGCCGTCGCGGTCCTCGTCGTTGCGCTCACACGCGCCTTCAGCGCTTCCTGGGGCGTTGAGACGGCGCTAAGCAAGCCGCCC
>DATKZW010000738.1:0-4366 GCA_035527775.1 Sumerlaeia bacterium
TTGTTCGCCAAAACAAGGCCCACGAGGAGCACGAATGAGACCTTACACCCATCTTGCCCAGAACCAACGTTACCAGATCGACGCGCTTTTGAAGCAAAAAACCTCCCAGACGCGCATTGCCGACATTCTCGGCGTCCACAAATCGACCATTTCCCGCGAGTTGAGCCGCAACCGGGTCTTCTGTTCTCCCGCGAAGAATGTTGTGCCCAATAAGGACGGGTGTTTCATGTATTCTCGGCGCCGCGCGCAAGGAAAGAGCGCGCAGGTTTGAAGACTAGAGATCGAGAAGCGTCGCCTGGGCCAGGATCTTTTCGGCGACTTCCATGGTTTTGAGGGCGTCGGAGAAGTTGGACTCGGGGAGCGCGGCCTTTTTGAGGGCGTCAATGAACTCGCGGTTCTTCGCTTGGAACCCCGCGTAGACGTGGAACGCGTCGCTCCCGGCCACATCGCGCGTGTCGTAGGTCACGCCCGCCGTGTCGCCGTCGGCGTAGATCGCGCCTTTCTCCTCGATGTCGACCTCGGCGCAGACGCCGGGCGCGTGCATCTCGACGTCGAAGATCCGCCGCCCGCTCGACCAACTGTTAATGAGATAGCCGACCGAGCCGTTGTCGAAATGGAGCGTGGCCGAGACGAAATTGATGTCCGGCACGCCGACGCGCCGCACGTGGCTCTCGATGTCGATCACTTCGCCGCCGCACGTCCAGCGGAGCGTGTCGATGGAGTGCACGGTGTCGTCCATGACGTGGTCGCGGGCGTCGAAGCGCGGCTCGATTTCGCACTTGTAGAATCGGCACAGAGCATGCGTGATCGGGCCGCGTTTCAGGCACTCGTTGCGCAGTTTCACGAGCAGAGGGCAGCTGCGCCGCTGAAAGATGACTTGCGTGATGCACCGGTTCTGCTCGGCCAGGTGCGCCAGCGACCGCGCCTGATGGATCGTCAGCCCCATCGGCTTCTCGATGCACAGGTTCTGGCCCTGAGACAAGCACCCCATCCAAACGTCGTACACGAAGTGCGGCTGCCCGATGACATAGACGCCGTCGGGCTCCTGCTCGCCGATCATCTTCGCGTAGTCCGCGTAGCGGTTCTTGATGCCGTATTTGCGGGCCGTGGCGTTCAGGCGCTGTCGGTCGACGTCGCAGACGCCGACGATCTCCACGTCCTCGAACGAGGCCAGGGAAGGGTAGTGAAACCGGTTGGCCATCTCTCCGGCGCCGACCATGGCGATGCGCACTCGGCGCGGGTCCTTCGCCTTGCGGCAATCCGGTGTGTCTCCGCGGTTTTGCTTCTTGCTCATCCTCCCAGCCCTTCCTCCCGAGAAGGTGTGTGAAGAGTGTGGAACAGCCCCGCTCGGCGGTTAGGCGCCTACCAGTCCCCGTCTTTTCCCATGGATTTCGCCGGCGAGGGCGCCGGCGCGTGTCAAGACGCTTCCACTTTCGCCCTTGCCTGGCGCCGACGCCTCAGCTTCGCCGAGGGGGCCCCTCTCCGTTGCTCCTCGCGGGCCGCGATTCGCCGCCGTCCTCCGACTGTTGCGGGCGCGCTCGCCGGTCTTTGCGGTCCTCCCCGGCGCGACGGATCGCGTCAAAGAACGGAGTGGCGCCCGTCTCGACCGAGGCGGCCGCGTACAGATACATGGCCGCCGACCAAGTCTGCCAATCCTGTCCGCACGGCTCTCCGTCCTGAGCGCGAAACCACTCATTGAACCCGAAGTCGACCTTTGCCTCGCGGGCGGGCCGGACGAGTCGCGTGAGCGCCAGGAGCTTCTCCTCGGCCAGCTTCCGTCTGCCGGCGGCCACAAGAGCGGCGACGTAGAAACCGCAGACAAAGGGCCAAACGCCCCCGTTGTGGTACTCGCCGGGTCGATTGTACTTGGCGTAGCGGGGCCGCCAGTCGGGATCTTCAGGGCGGATGTAGGGGAAGCAATTGGGCGGCAGGTCCAACGCCAGTTCCCCCTTTTCCTTCAGAGCTTCGCACTCGCGCTCTATCCAGGAGACGAGCGCTTGGCTCCGGGAAGGAGACGCCAGGCCGGAGAGAATGGCCAAGCTGTTGCCCAAGAGATCGAACCTCTCGCTGCCGTACATTTTGTAGGACCACATGGCATAGTACGGCTTGCGCCGCAGCACGAGTCCCTCGTGGACGTGTCGGTGCTTGGCCTCCGCGTTGATGGTGAACTGGCTCATGAGCTCTCGCAGTTGATCGGCCTTCTCATCGTCATTGAAGAGCCGCAAGCAACAGTAGAGGAGGGTGTTGACATACAGCCCGAATCCCTGAACCCACTGTTCATCCCTCCAATCGCTGGTCGGGAGTTGATCCACCAGGACGCGGTCTTCCGGGCTCTGGTAATCCATCCAGACCCGGGCCTTCTCGACCGCCTCGGACAGGAACTCCGATTCCCCGGTCGCCTTGCGGAACGCGGCGGCGGCAAGAAGAAAGAGCGGCGTCGTGTCGCTCGCCCCACGATCTTCCGGGTCGTGAACGAGGGAAGGGATGTGCCCGAGGCGGCTCTGGTTTCTCGCCAGGACCTCGAGGACGCGACGCAGACGCCGAACGAGCTTTTCATTTCCCGACACGAGAATCCCGAAGCTCGCGATCGTGAGGTCGCGGGTGTAAGGTTCCGGGTACCCCCAGCCTGCCGTCCTGGGAAGGCCGTGGTAGGGGCCCGAGGCATTGTGCAGAAGCGCCTCGAGCGCCGCTTTCTTGGCTTGCTCTGCCGAGGTTGTCTCTCCTTGCCTCATTTTAGGTCACTCCCAGGCGATCGCTCAGTATCTGTAGGAGTCTGCGAGCCACGACTCGATAGTCGAAGAGCTCTGCCACGCGTTTCCGTCCCGCCCGCCCCATTTCCCCGCGCAGTTTGGGGTCGTTCATCAACTTGAGCAGGTATTCAGCGATATCGTAAACGCTCGCCCGGTAGTCGGCCGTGCGCGCTCTCTTGAACACGACGCGATGTCCGTCCTCGTATCCCTGGTCCTGGCCGAGAATGGTCTCCTTCAGCCGCACTTCCTGAGCGACGGACGCAAGAAACGCCGTCTTGCCGTGCACCAGGGTGTCGAGCATGGCCATCGCCTTGATGCCGATCACCGGCTTGCCGCAGGCCCCCGCCTCGACCTGCGGCATACCGAATCCCTCGAGACGCGACGGCGCGGCGTAGATGTCGCAGGCCGCCAACAAGTACGGCATGAAGTTGCGCGAGACCTTGCCCATCACGTAGACGACGTTCTTCTCGATTCCCAGGTGCGTGGCCAACTGCAGGTCCGCCAGGTTCTGCTGATCCGTCCTTGGCTGGGGCCACACTTTGCACACGTACTTCCAATCAGGGGCCTTGGTGTCGATGAGCGCCAGCGCTTGCAGGACCTCCTGGGCGCCCTTCGAGGCGGCATCGCCGCCCACGGTGAGAACCATAATCTGGTCCGGGGCGACCCCAAGGGCCTCCCGCACCGCCCCGACTTTGGGGTCCTTGGGATCTCTCACCACAAATGAATCCGTATCGCATCCAACCGGCAGGACCTCGATGTTGTCGCCCTTCAATCCGTCCCGCATGTAGACTTTTTTCACCCAGTTGGAGGTCACCAACACGAGCGGCAGGTTTTCCAGGGCCTCCTGGTAGTTGGCCATGTAGCCGTCAGCTACGAGCCAGGGCACGGCGAGGATTCCGTATCTTTGGGGGTGCAGCACGAGATGCGGGGTGTGGCCCCAGTAGCCGACGCCGATGACGACGTCCGGCTCCAGCCAGCGGTAGTACCATTCCTTTTCCTGAGGGGACTCGGAATTGACGGGGAATGCGTCGACGCCTAGCTCCTTTAGGCCCCTGTAAAGGAGATCTCCCTGAGTCGCCAGTCCCCCCGGCGATGGGGGGTAATCGTACTGAACGAGGATCTTCATCTCGCCTCCTCCCTCTCGCGCTGCCACTTGCGCGCGTCCGCCGGCGTCGGAAAGATCCAGAACGCCTCGCGCCACGGCGCGGTTCTCGCCTCGAATGTATTCGGACCGAAGCCGTAGATTTCGCCGATAATGCGCCGTTTTGCCTCGAAGACGGTCTCGGGCAACTTGACGATCCTGTGAGCCGTCTTGATGGCCCGGGGCAGGACCTTGCCCCCTTCGTCCTCATAGGCGAACATCCAGAGTTCGTCGGTTCGGATCCGCCCCAACTCCCACAGCGCCAAAACGGCCGAAGCGGTCTCTTCGTGTCGCAGGTGACGCGTGTACTCGCCGTAGAGACTGTGTGTCAGGATGACGTCGTACTGGTCCGAGTTGACAAGGGAGAGCGCCGTCTCCTGGACCAATCGCCGGTTCAGGGAGAGCTGTTGGGGTCCATCTTCAAGGTCCGCCATCCTTCCTTTGGCGCCAAGGCGGTCCATCGCCTTCTCGAATC
>DATKZW010000739.1:0-2988 GCA_035527775.1 Sumerlaeia bacterium
GTGTGGATGGGCAATTGGGGGTGTCGCCAAGCCGCTGCATCGCCGCAGAGTGGGACCTCGGGGCCGGCGAATCCACCGTGTCGCAGTACCGTCTGCTTCTCCGCTGCGGGGCGGCGGACCTGACACGCATCGAACGCGAATGGCAGAGCTTTGCTCAGACATGAGGAGAACCCCGATGAACAGCGCCATCGTCGTGCATCCTGATTTCGATCACACCTGGCCGTGGGCGGCGGACCGCTTGCGCGAGATCTGGGCCGCTCAGGGACCGGTGCAGTTTGTGCGTCTGCCGCACAGCGAGAAAACCCCCGCGCACGCCGCGCTCAAGGACGTCGCGAACGTGCGCCGGCTGGCATGCTTGGGCGTAGCCTTCACGGAAGAGAGTCTAGCCGAAATGAGTGGACTTCGCGAGCTGGCGGCGAGTCTTCCAAGAGACGGCGCTCTGGCGGCGGAACTCGAGCGCGCCGGCGTAAGGTTGATCTGGCATCAGACCGAGGGTTTCTGGGGGCAGTCGGTTGCTGAATTCGGCTTGGCGCTCACCCTTTGCGGCCTGCGCCGGATCGCCCAGACCCACCACAATATGATCGCCGACCTAAAGGACTGGGACTACGCTCAGCCCGACGGGATAGGTCGGCCCGGAGGGCGGGGACAGCAGTTCGGCGACGACGTGCGCTTCACCAACGGCACGCTCGAAGGCAAGCGCGTCCGAGTCGTCGGGGTGGGCAATATCGGGAGTCGCTATGCGAACTTCTGCCATTTCCTGGGGGCGAACGTTGCGGCGTGGGACCCGCTCGCGGGCGAGCCGTGCTTTCATCGGTCCGGCGCGCGGCAAGAGCGCTTTCTGGACCGTCTCGTTCAGGACGCGGAGATCTTTGCCCCCATGCTGCCCCTTACGGCGGAAACAGAAGGACTCGTGAAGGCCGAGCATATCCGAGCCTTGCCGAAGGGGTGCCTGGTGGTGATGGTGACGCGGGCAAGGATCTGCGATTGCGAGGCGCTCTACGAACGCGTGCTCGGCGACGAGCTCGCCCTGGCGGCGGACGTGTTCGATCACGAGCCGCTGGAAATCGGACATGCGCTGCTGGGCAGACACAATGTCGTGCATACGCCGCATAACGCGGGACGCACCAAGGAGGCGAACTTCCGGTTCGCCGAGATGCTGGCCGAGCAGTTCGGTCCGGCGCCGGCAGGTCCTTGACCGCACGCTCCCCAATAGAAGGCCGTAGCGGACCGAGCAGCCCGCGCCGCCGGGCGGCGCATTTGCGGCCTCGCGGCAATGACCTGCGTTGCGGAACACAACTTTGAGCGACAAGTCAAACTCTTGGGGTTTCTTGCCAAGGAAGGCGTGTGAGGCTTAGGCTCGTGTTCTGGGAATCCGCGCTCCATCCGTGCCGATCCGTGGCCAATTATGCGCGCGGGCGTTGCCTCAGTCCTCCGGATCCGAAACGGTAGCGGGAGATCATCATGACGACTGGAGAGGGGAACGGGAAACCATCGTGACTGCTACGAAGCACGATTCTTTCGTTGCGCGTCTCGGCTGGCGCCCGGCGTGCGCCCTGATCTTTTCACACCTTCTTCTGGGGATGGGATGCTCGACGTTCATCGAACATGGCGCCGTCACTCTGACGTCTCTCCTCGAAGAAATGACGGACCGCGACGCGATTGCGCGATTCCCCGACCCGCCTTACACGTGCCGGCAGGCGAGCAGCTACGACCGTCTGTCGGTGGCGCCTGACAAGCCGGGCTGGTTCGCCAACCACGACACCTCGCAGTTCATCCGATCCGAGAAGCGCGACGGGCGAACCGAATGGGTGATGATGGACGCGGAAGGCCCGGGGTGTCTAGTGCGTCTGTGGGTCGGGGGGCTCAAGCCGGACGGGAAGTTGCGCATCTATATCGACGGGGCCGAGTCGCCCGCCATCGAGGCGGACGCTTACGAGCTTCTGACGGGGCAAGGCTTCGTCCCCAAGCCGCTGGCGTTCGAATGCGGGAAAGGCTCGGGCGGGAACCCAGGCGGGCAGAATCTCTATTTGCCGATCCCATACGGCAAGCGCCTGAGAATGACGTACGACGGCGCGTCGGCCGGCGTCAAACCGGCCGAAACGAAGGGTTCCGGGTTCTGGTACAACGCTGAGTACCGCACTTACGCGCCGGGGACCCGCGTGCGCAGCTTTGCCATGGCCGATTTCGAGCGGGCGCGGAAGACGATTGATCGCGTCGTGTCGCTCCTTCCCCCCGCCGGCAAACCGGAGGGGGTGAGTTGGCGGTCGGACGCCGGCGCTGAGAATGGAGAAGGAATCTCTCGAACGAGTGGCCTGGAAAAGACAGTCCAGCCCGGGGCGAGAGTCTCTGCCCTCCTCCCCGCCGGTCCCGCGGCGATCCGTTTCCTCCAGATGCGGCTCGGGCGAAGCGATGAGGAAACACTGCGCTCCACCATTCTGCGGATCGCGTTTGACGGCAAGGAGACCGTTCGCTGCCCCGTCGGCGATTTCTTCGGTTCCGGACAGGGGCTCAATCCCTTCAGCAACTGGCGCCAGTCCGTTGCGGCAGACGGCGCGTTGACGTGTCTCTGGACGATGCCGTACCGGAGAACCGCGCGCTTGACGGTGGTCAACGAGGGCGCTGACGACGTTCCCGTCAACGTGCGCGTCGGGACGGGGCCCTGGAGGTGGGATGAACGTTCCATGCACTTCCACGCGGCGTGGCGCCATTGCGATCCTCTGGCGGGGAACCTGTACGACTACAATTACATCACTCTCGGGGGGAAGGGCGTTTACGCGGGGGACGGCCTCGCCGTGCGGACGTCCGAAGATCAATGGTGGGGCGAGGGAGATGAGAAGATCTACGTGGACGGCGAGGGATTCCCATCCCATTTCGGCACGGGAACGGAAGACTACTACGGGTACGCGTGGGGCGGCATGACGCTTTTTCAAAGCCCCTTCTGCAGCCAGCCGCGCGCCGAGCGGCCGGGCGTCACCGTCGTGTCGCGCG
>DATKZW010000740.1:0-3700 GCA_035527775.1 Sumerlaeia bacterium
CAACGACGACCTCATGGTCATGACCGCCGCCGGCCAGACCATCCGCATGCCGGTCAAGGACATCCGCGTCATCGGCCGCGCCACACAGGGCGTGCGCCTCATGAGAATCGAAGCCGACGGCGAGATCACCGACGTCGCCCGCATCATGTCCGAGGAAGAAGAAGCCCGCAAGCCCCGCACGCTCAAGGACGCCGACGCCGAGGCGTCGGCCGACGAGACGTCGGAAGACGAAGACGAAGGGCCCGCGGACGAGGCGTCCGAAGACGAAGCGTCAGACGACGAGGCGGCAGAGGAAGAGACCGAGGGCGACGACGAGGAAGAAGAAGCCTCGGACGAAGATGACACCGAGGACGACGAAGGCACAGAGGACGAGTAGTTCGTTATCTCCACGAAGGGGGATGGGCGGCGCCTTTGGCCAGCGCGATGTCCGGCGGGGCCCCCTGGGCCCCGCCGCAATCGAGGCAATGAAGCTGTCGCGCGGCTACGCGGAGCGCGCCTTTGGCGCTTCGGCGGGGCCAAGAAGCCCCACCTTACAACACTGCCGCGTCAGCCACGCGCCTGTGTTTGTTTTCACCCGCGCGGGAACTCCACGACCATCCTTATCTGTTGAGTCATCAAAGGGCATCTGCAACCGGCGGATGTGCTTGGACTCAGGCAAACACGGTCCAGGAGGTCGTGGCCATGTATGAGCAACCCAAGGAGAAGGAAGAGAAGACCGCGTCCGTGGTCTCGCTGCTCATCCGGCTCGTTGTCGGCGTCGTGCTGCTGTTTGCCGGGATCAACAAGCTGATCATGATCTTCAGCGGTGAGCCAGGCTACGGCCGGCTCATTCAGAACTTCGTCGACGGCGTCAAGGGCACGTGGGCGTACAACTGGCCGTTCCGCGCGTTCATGTACGCGTTCTTCGCCCTGCTGCCGTGGCTCGAGACGGGCCTCGGCCTGCTCGTGAGCCTCGGTTACAAGACGCGCCTCGCGCTCATCGCCGCCGCCGTGCTGCTCGGCCATCTCATGTTCGGCATGATCCTCCAGGGCAAAGCCGACGTCGTCGCCAACAACGGCCAGTACGTCGTCTTCGCCGCCATCGCCTACTACTCCGCCACCCAAGGCGACCGCTACTCGCTCGACGCCTGGATCGAGAAGAAGTAACCACGGGGAACACCGAGAGCACGGGGGAAGCGGCGGGCCGAGGGCGACCCGCCGCTCTTTCTTCCCTCTCCGTGTCCTCCGTGCCCTCCGTGGTTGATAATCCTCTTCTCCTGTCATTGCCGAACGCCGGGCGCTCAGCTACAATGCGCATACCTGAAGCGCATTCACGGTTGGGCAACCGCTCCTTGCGCAATCGCTTCCGAGGTAGGCCGTGGCTGATCAACGCATCTTCGTTGGCCGCAAAGCCGAACTCAAACGCTTCGACGAGATCCTCCGCAACCCCGCCGGTCAAGCCATCCTCGTCGTCGGACAACAGGACCCAGGGACTCGTCACTACTCCCCGAGACCGGAAGCTTCCGCACATGATGGAAGGGCTCCATCGTGACCTTGGCAGGATTCATACAGGCCATTCTCGACTGGATCGTCAAGAACGCACACGTCTTGTTCAGCGGCCTTTTCGTCGCCGTCCTCGGATGGCTCGGCGTGCTTTTCTTCGGCAGACGCCAGCGAACTGGTCGCAAGGCCAGGATCAGTCTCAGAGGAACCCGTAACGCGCGCGACGTGACGATGATCATAGACCAGAGCCAGAAAACCGGCGTGGATGGCAAAGAGGCCGCCGAGATCACCGAACACGCACTTACCGCGCAGGGCGCTGCATTTGCAGAGCTTGCCGGGGAGCTGATCCACTCGGTGGAAGCCGCGCGTGTCATCAAAGACGAGGAAATCGGGGGACTTCACGAAGAGATCGGCCAACTCAAGGAGCAACTTGCGAATGCACTCGCACGGGCTGCTGAAGCGGAGTCGCGGGGCGATGTGCCCGACGCCCGTGGCATCATCGAAGAACTGCACAGAAGCAAAGATCTTGGCCGCCTCCTCACCGTTCTCCAGGTTGATCGCGATCTGCACAGAGACCAGCTCATCGAGCGCAACTATGAGATCGCCGCGGTCGCCTACATTAGGGGCGATATCGAGGTGGCCGACAAGGCGCTGGACGAAGTCCTTAAGATTCGTTTCAACGATACAGTCGCCCTTGTCGGGAAGGGCCACATCCATCGATTGCGTGGTTCGATCGAGCAGGCAGAGGCTGTCTACGAGCGCGTCCTGGCCGTGGGTGAGGACGCTGAGGACCTCGCGACCCAAGCTGCGGCGTTGGGCAACCTGGCTTTGATCTACGAGACGCGCGGCGAGCTAGACCGCGCCGAGGAGTTCCTCGCAAAAGCGCTTGAGATCCATGTGCGGCTCGGCCAGGACGAGGGGGTGGCGGCCGGCTATGGCAACCTGGGTCTGATCTACCAGACGCGGGGCGAATTACGCGAGGCAGAGGAGTATTTCAAGAAGTCCCTTGAAATCAACGAGCGCCTCGGTTGGCTCGTCGGTATGGGACGCCAGTACAACAACCTGGGTGTGATCTACTGGGCGCGTGGTGAACTGGGCCTCGCCGAGCAAATGCATCTGAGGTCGCTACAGATAGAGAAGCATCTTGGCCGGCTCGAGGGAATGGCCGCGTCCTATGGCAATCTGGCCAATGTCTACTTCACACGTGGCGAGCTGGACCGCGCCGAGGAGATGCACATAGGGGCACTCGAGGCGGAGGAGAAGCTTGGTCGGATCGAAGGCATGGCGAACGCCTACGGGAACCTGGGCGTCATCTACAAGACGCGCGGCCAGTTGGATCGCGCCGAGGAGGCCTACAAGAAGGCGCTCGATATCGACGAGCGTCTGGGCCGACTCGAGGGCATAGCGAGCCATTGCACGAACCTGGGGGTGATCTACCTGACGCGCGGCGACCTGGACTGCGCCGAGGAAATGCTCAAGAAAGGGCTCGAGGCTAATCAGCGGTTGAGCCGACCGGAGGGCATGGCGATGGACTACGGGAATCTCGCCAATCTTTACATGGCAAAGGGGCAGTTGGACCGCGCCGAGGATTGGTTGAGAAAGGCGCTGGAGATCTTCGAGCACCTTAGCGGTCTGGAAGGCATGGCGACTGCATACGGCAACCTGGGCCTGATCCACAAGGCGCGTGGCGAGTTGGGCAAGGCCAAGGACTTCTTCAGGAAGGCGCTCGCGCTCTTCGCGCGCCTTGGTGTACCCGAGGGTATGGCGACCCAGTGCGGGAACCTCGGCTCGATCGCGTTGGCACGAGGCGAGCTGGATGAAGCGCGCGAACTGTGGACCAAGGCGCGCGATCTCTTTACGAAGATCGGCATGCCGCACATGGTCGAGGAGGTCCAGGGCCTGCTCGACGGGCTGCCGGATGGCGATGGGGAAAAGGAGGCACCGCCCGACGAGAGCGGTGGATCCGGCGGGTAGCCTGTGGCGCCGCTCCCTCTTCTTTCCTTCTCCGTGCTCCCCGTGTCCCCCGTGGTTGATAATTCTTTCCCTGCCGTGCTAACCTGCGCGCCACGTTGAACGGCCTGTTCGTCGTAGGACCATCTCAAGGAGATCAGCCTGGTGGCATCGGATGTGATGGAGAAGTTAGCGTCGTTGTGTAAGCGGCGGGGGTTCATCTACCCGTCGAGCGAGATCTACGGCGGGTTCCAGGGGTTCTGGGACT
>DATKZW010000741.1:0-22466 GCA_035527775.1 Sumerlaeia bacterium
GACAAGACTGAATGAGTTCTTCTGATTCCAGCAAGAAAGAGTGGAGGTCCATTGGCAGATGAAATCCCGAACACGAAGCTTCCGCCTGTTTCTGCAGACCAGCTTTCTCCTTGCGTCTATGCTGGTCGCAAGCCGCAGCACCCTTGGAGCGACGATTCATGTTGCGGACGACGTGACAACCAGTGGAGACGGCACGAGCTGGGCAAGGGCGAAGAAGACCATTCAGGAAGGGATCAACGCAGTCGAAAACGGCGACGAGGTCATTGTCTCCCCTGGACGCTACTTCGAGAACATCGCCTTCGGAGAGAAGAACATCGTCCTCCGCTCCACCGACCCGCTGAATCCGGGCGTCGTATCAAGCACGATCATCGATGGCGGAAGGAAGGGTGCCACCGTCTCCATTGGGCACCGAGTCACCACGGGCGTGCTGTCTGGTTTCACCATCACTGGCGGGTACTACCATTGGGGTGGCGGCATCAATGGAGACTGGAATTCGGGGGGAAACAACGCCACCATCGAGAACAACATCATCCGTGGAAACATCGCAGGTGGGGGGTCTATGTGGAGCCCCAGCGGTGGGGGCTATGCCTATGGCTACGGCGGAGGTCTTAATGGGTGTAGCGGCGTCATCCAGAACAATATCATCACTTCAAACTCCGCCCAATCCCTTTCGCACCAGGGCATCGTGCGTCGAGCTGCGGACAACAAGTACTGGGGTGGTGCAATGTTTGGGTGTGACGGCATCATCCAGAACAACAGTATATGGGGGAACTTCGCCGCAAATGGGGGTGGCGGTCTCCGCCAGTGTGACGGAACCATCAAGAACAACATAATCTGGGGGAACGGCCCCGACGAACAGGTGATCACGTCCAGTACGCCCATATACTGTTGCATTGAGGACTGGGGAATCAACCGCTGGGAGGTCGGCGAAGGGAACATCACCCTGGATCCGCTGCTCGTGGATCCCGCCAATGGGGATTTCCATCTTCTTCCGAACTCCCCATGCATTGACGCTGGTACCAGCCTATCGGCTCAGAGAGATTTCGAGGGGGATGCAAGACCATACGACGGAGCATCGGAACACCGAGGAGACGGTTCCGACTTTGACATGGGAGCCGACGAATACTGGAGTCCTGCCACGCCGAGACCTGAAGCAATCACCGACCTAATCACCGGCTTCTACCGTGCGATTCTCGGTCGAGAGCCTGAGATCGGAGCCGTTGCCTCATGGAAGACAGGCTATTTCGAGTACGCTCTCGGCTTTGACATTGACGTTCGCTTTATTCCAAGAGAGATAGCACGATTGCTGTTCCTTTCGGACGAATACGCTGCCCGAGGACGGACCGACGGCGGCTTTCTCACCGACTGCTACAACGTCATCCTGAGACGCTCGCCGAGTCAGTCTGAGATCGACAACTGGCTTGCGGGAGAATGGAGTCGCTCTCAAGTGATGACGATATTCTCCGAGTCGGAGGAGTTTGCCAACCGAATTCAGATGATGTATCCTGGCAAAGAGGGGGACTCCGCTCGGAACTTCGTCACCTTCATGTATGTCGGTCTCCTCGACCGTCTCGTGGATCAAAGCGGCCTGGAATATGCTTCGGAGCTCTTCGATACGGCTTTCTCTCAGAATGGAATCGAGGGCGTTCGTTCTCAGGCGAAGCAAATGGCGCGGGAAGTCATTCTTTCAGTTGAGTTTCTAAACAAGCAGCCCACGTCCTCGGACTACGTGATTCGCTTTTACCGCTCCTTTATGGGGCGTTTTCCGAGCGATGCAGAAGTCACCTATTGGTCCGGGGAACTCGACTCGGGGCGACAGACGCACGATTCGGTGATCGACCTGTTTGCCGACTCGGCCGAGTTTTCGTCGCGGCTTGAAGAGTACTTCGAGGGGCTATGAGCAGGCGTCGCGGCCAGGGCCGTTAGCCCATCTTCGCCAGTAGCGACTATCGAATCCGCATTCTTTGAACTTCCGGCGGAGACAGAGCGTTGATTCTGTTGACGGGAGGTTTGCGAGAGGCCGTGTAGTGGCGACCACCCCATTGACAACTCGAACTGCGTGATTGAGGATTGGCCTGTTCGAGGAGAGGATGGGACGATGTATCTCAAGCGCAGTCGCCGCAAGAAGAAAGGCGGGACCTACGAATCGTGGTCTCTGGCCGAGTCGGTGCGCACGTCGCGCGGTCCACGCCAGCGGGTGGTGGCGACGTTGGGCAAGTTGCCCGGCTTGGAGGAAGAGGCGCGGGTGGGTTGGGAGCACATTGGCGATATTCTCGACGGCAAGGCGCGAACCGCGGACTTCTTTGGTTTCCCGCCCGATCCGCCCGAATGGGCGCGGGTGAATCTGAAGGATCTGCGGGCCTCGTGGCTCGTGGGCACGCCCAAGGCGATGCTCAAAGAGTTCGAGCGCGAGTTGCTCGACGAGATGCGCGAGGTGCGCTCGCTCGACGTTGTTCTGCCCACCCCCGTCGGTCCCGAACTGCGCCTGCGCACGGTCAGCCAGCCAGAGCAGGGACTGGCGATTCTACTCGAACGGCTTGAGTTTCCCCTGCCCAACCGCCCGAAAAAAATCCAAAATGTAGTGGCGACTTTTCCTCCACAAATCCAAAAATCCGAGGAATTGGAGAGATTTCGCCTCTGAACTGGCGAAAATGGGCCCAGAAAGGGGCCCTGGAGTGGGTACAACTACGACCCTCAGCCGCTTCGCCGGATTCGGGATTTTCCGGTCTGGGGCAGGCCGTGTTCCTTGGAGGTGTCGCTCGCGCGGGTCTGGCGCCCCAAGCGTCGGGCCCTTGGGGTCGAGAGATTGGAGTGGCTCGAACCTTACGTGCGGCGCACGCTTTGGCGGAGATCGCGCAGGCGTCGGGCGCGGGATTTTTTCTTCTCGGCCTCTTCTTCGCTGATCACCACGATCTCGCGGTCGACCATCTCGACGAGGGCCATCATCGCTCCATCGCCCTGGCGCGGGCCCTCCTTGACGACGCGCAGATAACCCCCGGGGCGTTCGGCGAACCGGGGGCCGATCTCCTCGAACAGCTTATGGACCGCCTCTTTGTGGCGGAGGAAGGCGAAAGCCCTTCGCCGGGCGGCTTGGCCGCCGTCTCGGGCGAGGGTGATCATCTTCTCCCCGATCCGTCGGACCTCGGCGGCGCGGGTCTGTGTGGTGAAGACTTTCTCGTTGGCGATCAGGGCCTCGACGAGGTTGCGCATGAGGGCCTTGCGCGGCGCCGTCGACAGACCGAGTCGGCCTCTGTGTTTGCGGTGTCTCATTTCTGCGTTTTCCTGCCTGACGGGACTGTCCCCCTCGGGGAGCGGCGGTCGGATCGTCGGCTCAGTCCGTTTTGCCGCCTTCTTTGACCGGAATGGGCAGGCCGTCCTCGCCGATCTTCATGCTGAACGTCAGTCCCATTTCCTTGAGGATGTTCTTGATCTCGGAGAGCGACTTCCGTCCGAAATTGCGGTACTTGAGCATCTCGGATTCAGTCTTCTGCACGAGATCGCGAATCGTCTTAATGCCGGCGGCCTCGAGGCAATTGAAGGAGCGGACCGAGAGTTCCAGTTCCTCGATGCTGCGGCCCAGTTTTTCCTCCAGTTCCGCCGCGGGCGAGACCTCGGCGGCGGCCTCTTCGGCTTGGAGGGCGGCGGCCTGTTCCTCCTCGGCGCGGATGAACATCGCCAAGTGGTCGCGCAGAATCCGCGCGGCGCACGAGACGGCTTCCTCGGGAAAGATGGTGCCGTCGGTCGTGACGTCCAGAAGCAGGCGGTCGTAATCCGTGCGCTGCCCCACGCGAGCGTCCTCCACGGAAAAGGTGACTTTGATGATGGGCGAGAAGGAGGAATCGACGGGGATGATGCCGATCAGGTCTTCCTCGTCGGGTTCCTTCCGCGCGGGGACATAGCCGCGGCCCAAGGCGATGTGCGCTTCCATCCTCAAAGCCCCGTCCTCAGCCAGGATGGCGATCTCCTGTTCGGGATTGAGAATCCGGACGTTTTCGTTCTCCTCGAAGTCTCCCGCAGTGACTACCTTCGGGCCCGTCACGTCCAGCAAGAGGTTTGTTTCGCCAACCGCGGGATTCATCTGCAGTCGCACCTGCTTGAGGTTGAGGATGATGTCGGAAATGTCCTCTTTGCAGCCTGCAATGCTCTCGTATTCGTGGGTGATCCCGTCGATGCGCAGGGCGGTGATGGCGCCGCCTTGAATGGAACCGAGCAAGATCCGGCGCAAGGAATTCCCGATGGTGGTGGCGAACCCGCGCTCAAAGGGCTCGGCGACAAAACACACGTGAGAGTCCGTCGTCGAGTCGCCGTCACGCTGGAGAACCCGCGGCATAATGAATGTCTTGAAATCCATACGAGAATACCTCCTGTGTCCCAGACTGAGGGGGGAGAAGATGCCATACGCCGTTGGGGGAAACCGAACCCTCCGCCTCCCGGCTACTTGCTGTAGAGCTCAACGATCAACTGCTCGCTGAGGGGGGAGGGGATCTGGTCGCGATCCGGAATGGAGAGCATCCGGCCTTGCTTGATCTCTGAGTTCCACTCCAGCCACTGGAGCCTTCCTACGGTGTCGGCATAGTCAAGAGCGGCCTGGACGGCCGGGTGTTCCTGCATTTTGGGCGCGAGCGTCACGGTCTGGCCCACATTCACCAGGCACGAAGGGATGTCCACGCGGTCGCCGTCCAGCCGGACGTGTCCGTGGGAAACGAGAAGCCGAGCGCCGGAGCGCGAAGGGGCGAGGCCCAGCCGGTAGACGATGTTGTCCAGTCGGCGTTCCAGCAGTTGGAGAAGAATCGTTCCCGTGATTCCCTTGCTTCGCTCGGCGATCTCGAAGTAGCGCCGGAACTGCCGTTCGAGAACGCCGTACATCCGTTTCGCTTCCTGCTTGGCGCGCAGCTGCAAGCCGTAGGTTGAGGCTTTGCCGCGACGGCGCAACCCGCCGCCGCGCTCCCCGGGGGGATAAGCCTTCTTCGTCAAGCTGCACTTCGGCGAATTGCAGCGCGCTCCTTTGAGGTTGAGTTTCTTCTGCTCGCGCCGGCAGAGCCGGCAGACGGGTCCGGTGTAGCGAGCCACCTTGCTACCTCCTCTTGATCGTTCGGCCCGGCGGGGCCGGTGATGCCGGCGGCGCTTCCGAGGCCGACCATTCGCGCCCTTCTAGACACGGCGGCGCTTAGGCGCGCGGCATCCGTTGTGGGGCATGGGGGTGCGGTCTTTGATGAACGTGATTCTGAGGCCCGCGTTTTGGAGAGCCCGAATCGCAGACTCTCGACCGCTCCCCGGGCCCCGAACATAGACCTCGACGGTGTGCATGCCCTGGTCCATCGCCTTCCTGGCGCAACTCTCCGCCGCCATCTGAGCGGCGAAGGGGGTGCTTTTGCGTGAGCCTTTGAAGCCCACGACGCCGGCGCTGGCCCAGGAAATCGCGTTCCCTGCTCTGTCGGTGATGGTGATGATCGTGTTGTTGAACGTCGCCTGCAGGTGAACAACCCCCTCGGGGACGCTCTTCTTGACCTTCTTGCCGGCGCTTTTTTTTCCCATGGTCTGACTCCTCTAGTCGATCTGGCGACGCCGATCCCTGTTCCCGGTCGCGGCGCGGCGAGGAAGCCGCCGGTCGGGGAGCCGAGCGCCATCGCCCCTCGGTCACTTCTTGCGCGTCCCGCCGGATTGAGGTCTGGGGCCTTTGCGGGTCCGCGCGTTGGTCTTGGTGCGCTGGCCGCGCACGGGCAGCCCGCGGCGGTGCCGCAGTCCCCGGTAAGCGCCGACGTCCATGAGGCGCTTGATATTCTGGGCGACTTCGCGGCGCAAGTCGCCTTCCACGACGAAATTGCCTTGGATCGCGGCGGCCAGCCGCGTGACTTCTTCCTCGCTCAGGTCCCGCACGCGGGTGTCGGGATTGACCCCCGTCATGCTCAGAATCTTCCGCGCGGCGGTGTTGCCGATGCCGAAGATGTAGATCAAACCGATCTCCACGCGTTTGTCTCGCGGCAAGTCTACTCCAGCTATGCGGGCCAAGGTTCTTCCTCCTGGGTCAGTTCCGAGTCCTGGGTTCTCAGTTCCGAGTTCTCTCTTTTCCGGGGGCCTTTCCCGGCGTTTTCGGCCGCTCTACCCCTGGCGCTGCTTGTGGCGCGGGTGCTGGCAGATCACCCGGTTGACGCCTCTGCGGCGTACGATCTTGCAGTGATTGCACCTTTTCTTTATCGACGATTGCACTTTCATCGTTTCTGCTCCTTTCGCGCCCGGGCCGCGCTCGGGCGCGGGCTCATTTGAACCGGTACGTGATGCGGCCCCTGTCGAGGTCGTAGGGGGACATCTCCACTTTCACGCGGTCGCCGGCCAGGATCCGGATGAAATGCATGCGCATTTTGCCCGAGATGTGGGCGAGCACGACGTGCTTGTTGTCCAGCTCGACGCGAAACACGGCGTTGGGCAGCAACTCGATGACCGTCCCTTCGACCTCGATGACCCCCTCTTTTGCCATAGCCAGCCCGATCCTCTACGCGGTCAGAATCTCCGCTCCGTTTTTGGTCAGAGCGATTGTGTGCTCGAAATGGGCGGACGGCTTTCGGTCGGCTGTTACCACGGTCCAGCCGTCTTCCAGTATTTCCGTCCTCCAAGTTCCGGCGTTCACCATCGGCTCCAGGGCGAGCGCCATGCCTTCGCGCAGCCGCAGCCCTTTGTCCCGAAGCCCGTAGTTCGGGATCTTAGGATCCTCGTGCATCTCGCGGCCAATCCCATGGCCGGTATACTCCCGCACGACGGAGAAGTTTTCCGCCTCGACGCATTCCTGGATGGCGGCCGAGACGTCGCCGACCCGCTTTCCGGGTCGAGCGGCCTCAATGCCGATATCCAGGGCTCGGCGGGTCGCCTCGATCAGCCGCTCGACCTCTTGGCCGACATGGCCCACGGCCACGGTGAGAGCCGTGTCGGCGTAAAAGCCGTAGTGGATCAGGCCGATGTCGATGCTGATCATGTCTCCTTCCCTCAAATGCCGCTCGCGGGAAGGGATTCCGTGAACGACCTCCTCGTTGATGGAGGCGCAGATCGTGGCTGGGAAGCCGTGATAGCCCAGAAAGGCGGGCGTTGCGCCCATGGCCTCGACCATCTCCCGCGCCGTTCTGTCCAGTTCCTCGGTCGAGACGCCAGGCCGAACCATCTCGGCCATTCGGCGGCGGATGGCCGCCAGCTCCCGGCCCGCCTTCCGCATTCGCTCGATCTCCTCGGCGCTCTTGATCAGACCGGCGTAACGGTCCTTTCTGGGGGGCGCCATTTTCATTCTAACCCCCGCACTTGGCCGCAATTCCCGACAGCAGGGACCCGCGAACGTCCGACACTCTACCATTGGCCGCAACGCGAATCAAGAGATCTTTCTCCTCGTAGTAGCCAAGGATCGGCGCGGTTTGGCTCGAATAGACGGCCAGGCGTTCGCGCAGAGTCTCCTCGTTGTCATCCTTGCGCTGGATCAGGTCCGAGCCGCACAGATCGCATTTGCCCTCCTGGCGGGGCGGCATGGAGTAGATGTTGTACGATGCGCCGCACTTCTCGTTGCCACAGAGCCTGCGCCCGCAGATGCGCTTGACGAGTTCCTCCTCGGCGATCTCGAGAGCGGCCGCCACGTCAATGCGCGCCCCGAAGTCCTGAAGACACGCGTCGAGATAGCGGGCCTGCTCCAGATTGCGCGGGTAGCCGTCAAACAGGAGGCCCCGTTGTTTGCCGCCGGAGGCCGATTTCCTCTCGTTCGCGGTTGTTTCTCGCGCGATCCTTTCTCGGACGATCCCGCCGACCAGGTCATCCGGCGCCAGCTTCCCCGCGGCCATGATTGCCTGGGCTTGCTTGCCGAGGTCGGTCTGGTCGGCGACGGCCTCGCGAAGGAGGTCGCCGGTTGAGACGTGGGCCATGGCGAATCTCTGACACACGGCCCTCGCTTGCGTGCCTTTGCCGGAACCGGGGGGACCGAACAGGACGGCGTTCATCCGGAGTTTTCTCTCCCCCTTTCCGCGTTTCAACGGCGTCCACGGTTGCGCCCGCCCAGAGTCCGACTCCCCCCCAGCGTGCCGGCCCGAATGGGACGGCCGGCCCCCGCGGGCCTCATGGCCCCTGCCGAACGCGGGCGGAACTTGAACCCTTCATAGTGGCGCATGAGAAGCTGCGACTCAACCTGCTTCATCAGGTCGAGGAGCACGCCGGCGACGATGATGAGGCCCGTGCCGCCGATGAGATCGGCAAACAGCCAGTTGACTTGGAAGGACACGCTCAGGATGTTGGGCAGCAGAGCGACGAAGACAAGGAAGATGGCGCCCACGAGGGTGATCCGGCTCAGGACGTGGTCGATGTAATCCGACGTGTTCTTGCCGGGACGCCGTCCGGGAATGAACGCGCCGACGCGCTTGAGGTTGTCCGCCGTGTCAACGGGATTGAAGGTAATGGCGGTGTAGAAGTAGCAGAAGAACATGGTCAAGAGAACGTAAATGGAGTTGTAGAGGTTGCCCATTTTCAGGAGATTGAACACGCCTCCCTTTTCCAGGCCAAAGAGAAAGTAAAGATTGTAGAGTCCCGACGCCGGTTGCAGGACGTCGCTGACGCGAGCGAAGAAGCCCTGATTCGCGGCGTCGGAGAAAAGGCTGAGGATCGATGTTGGGAACATAAGGATGGACGAGGAGAAGATCACGGGGATCACGCCGGCGCTGTTGATTTTGAGGGGCAGGAAGTTCGTGCCTCCCTGGGTCTCGCGGCGGCCGATCTGACGCCGGGCGTACTGGATCGGGATCTTGCGGCTCGCCGTCTGCATGACGACGATCAGCCAGGTCACGGCCACATAGAGCGCCAAGACGATGAGCAGCCAGATCGGCGCCATGTTGCCGGAGGAGACGTCCAAGACGCCGAAAGTGATGCTGTTGCGGTATCCCGCGATGATGCCGACGGCGATGACAAGGGAGATCCCGTTGCCGATGCCGTGCTCGGTGATCTTCTCGCCCAGCCACATGATGAAACACGTGCCCGTGGTCATGGCGACCATGGTTGAGAAGATGAACAAGAAATGGTTCGGCACGACGCTCAGGCCGGACCGCAGCATGTAGACGCCGAGTCCGATGCTCTGAAACGCGGCCAGCAGGACGGTGCTGTAGCGCGTATACTGGTTGATCTTCTTGCGCCCCGCCTCCCCTTCCTTGGCGATCTTCTCCAGCCGGGGCCAGACGACGGTCAGCAGTTGCAGAATGATGGAGGCGGTAATGTAGGGCATGATTCCCAGCGCGAAAACCGTCATCCTCTTGAAGGCGCCGCCCGAGAACATGTCGACCATGGTGAACAGGTCGCGGCTGCCGCTCGTCTGAGACACCTTAGCGAGCGCGTCAAGGTCGACGAACGGGCACGGGACATGGGCGCCGATGCGGTAGACCAGGATCAGCAAAGTCGTGTTGCGGAGCTTGCGCCGCAGATCGGGGATTCTGAAGATGTTGAGAAGCGAACCGAACATGAAGACCTCGAAGGGGAGAGTCTGCGGGGCAGACCTACTCCTCCGTCTTTTCCGGCGCGGCGTTGCTTGCGACGAGTTCCCACTTGCCCCCGGCCGACTCTATTTTCTGCTTCGCCGACGCGGAGAAAGCATGGGCCACGACGGTGATCTTCCTTGTCAGCTCCCCGTTGCCGAGCACCTTGACGGCCGGGGCGTGTCGGGGGATCATGCCCGCCTGCGCCAGCGTCTCAGGGCTGACCGTGGACCCCTCCTCAAAACGATTCAGCTGCGAAAGGTTGACAACGCGCACGGGACTGGCCCAGGGCTGGTTGGAGAAGCCGCGTTTGGGCACGCGACGGTGCAGAGGCGTCTGACCGCCCTCGAGGCCGCTGCCCTTGTTGAATCCCGACCGTGAGCCGGCGCCCTTGCTGCCGCGTCCGGACGTCTTGCCGTGTCCCGAGCCTTCGCCGCGCCCGACCCGTTTGCGCCTCTGTTGCGCTCCCCTGTCGCCGTGGAGTTCCTCCAGTTTGATCATGACTCCGAGACCTCCGTCACTTCGACCAGGTGGCGCACGCTCTGAACCATGCCCAGGATGGCGGGCGTGGCTTCCTTGATCACCTCGCCCTGCAGCCGCCGCAGACCCAACGCCTTGATGGTGCGCTTGTGGGGCAGTTTGGCGCCGTTCGAGCTTCTCACCCACTTGACGCGTATCTTCCTAACGGTTTCCACGTTCTCTGACATGATTTCTTTCCTCAGACCGTCGCGGACCGGCGCAAACAACGGCTCGCCTCGGATCAGGCCGAGTCAGGCGACTCTGGAGCCAGGGGGGGCGGCTCGGCCGGCGCCATCGGCCCCGCCGGCGCCATCGGCCCCGCCGACGAGATCTCGTCCGCGGCGGCCGCGGCCCGCAAAGCCGAGAACCCTTCCGATGTCGCTTCCTTCGCATTCGGCGCGGGGGCCGCGTGAGGCGCGGCGACTACGAGGGTCGGCTTCTCTTTCTCGCCGTCGCGCAGAGGCGCTCCGGGCTTTCCTTCGCGTTCCGCGCCGCCGAGGGCGGCCATTGCCCGTTCTTTGCCCTCGCGCAGCATCTTGGCGCGACGAACACCGACCAGATCCTCCAGATTCTTCCCCCGCAGACGCGCGACTTCTTCCCCGTCCAGGAGTCGCTTCAGGCCTAGCATTGTCGCCTTCAGGATGTTGAGGACATTGTCGCTTCCCAAGTTCTTCGCGAGAACGTCCTGCACTCCCGCCATCTCCAGCACGGCTCGCACGGCCGGACCGGCAATCAATCCGGTGCCTTCGCTGGCGGGACGCAACATGACGCGAGCGGCGGCGTAGCGTCCCTGGATGGCGTAAGGAATTGTCCGCCCAATGCGCGGCACGTAGATCAGATTTTTCCTGCCATTCTGAACGGCCTTCTGAATCGACTCGGGGACCTCGTTGGCCTTGCCGAAACCGACGCCCACATGACCATTCTTGTCACCCACAACAACCAGGGCGCTGAAACTGAACCGCCGGCCGCCCTTGACGACCTTCGCCACGCGGTTGATCTGAATGACCTCTTCGGCCAACTCCAGGTTCGAGGGATCAATCCGGTCATCCCGCACGACCGCGACTGCCTGTTCCAGCAAATGAGCTGCTTCCATGTTGTCACTCACCTTGACTCATGCCTCCCCCGGGATTGATCCTCGTCTGCTCCTCGAAGAACGCGCCCTACCCCGGCGCGCAGCCGACCGTTGCGGGCGAACCGGCCTCAGAAGTGAAAGTGGTTCTCCTGGTCCGCGGATCGCACGCCGTCGGCGAAGGCCTTGACGACACCATGGTACAGGTGTCCGCCTCGGTCGAAAACGACGCGGTCGATGCCCAGCTTCTTAATCCTCTCCCCCAGCTCCCGTCCAAGCCGTTCGGCGTTGGCGCGGTTGCAGTGGTTCTTCCCGGCCGCTTCCTTCGATACCGTGGCGACGGCCGCCAGCGTCCTTCCCGCCGCATCGTCGATCGCCTGGGCGAGAATGTGCCGGTTGCTGCAAGACACGCACACGCGCGGGCGGTCGGCGGCGCCGGAAATCGCCGAGCGCACTCGCTTGTGCCGACGGATTCGCGCGTCTCGTCTCGATAGCTTCATCGCTTGCCTGCCTCCCCCTCGCTTCTCGCCCCGGCGTGGATCGGACTTTCCCCGCGAGGGATCCATCCGCGCCGCGTTAGGCGCCCGTCTTGCCCACCTTCCGCCGGACGTACTCCCCTTTGTATCGGACGCCTTTGCCCTTATAGGGCTCGGGTTTGCGGAACGCTCGAATGTTGGCCGCCACTTGGCCCACCAACTGCTTGTCGCATCCGGAAACGACGATCTCGGTCGGCTGAGGGCATTCCAAGGCGATTCCCTGGGGGGGCTCGAAGTGGATCGGATGGCTGAAACCGAGGTTGAGAGTCAGGCCCTTCCCCTCGATTCTGGCTCGGTACCCGACGCCCTGGATCTCGAGCTCCTTTCGGAAGCCTTGCGAGACCCCGGTTACCATGTTGGAGATCAGACGCTGGTAGAGACCATGGTAGGCCCGGCTTTGCTTCGAGTCGTCGTGGCGATCGACGTTGAGCTGGCTGCCATCCCGGCGAACGGTGACGCGCCCGCACGTGTCGAGTTCCAGTCTCCCCTGGGCGCCCTTGACGGCGACCTTCATGTCGGGGGAGATGATTGTCTCGACGCCGTGGGGCACTTCGATGGCCATTTTCCCTAAACGTGACACGCTTCTGGTCCTCCGCCGAATTCATGCAAGACGCCCGGTGGAACGTGGCGGGCGCGACTCACCAAATGGCGCAGAGCAACTCCCCGCCAATGTTGCGTTTGCGACACTGAGCCCCGGTCAACAGCCCGCGCGACGTCGAAAGAACGGTGATCCCAAAGCCGCCTTCGATACGGGGGATCTCTCCCGCCCCGACGTATCGGCGCAGTCCCGGCCGGCTCATCCGTTTCAGGCCGTGAATGACGTTCTCGCCGTTCGCCCCGTACTTGAGGAAGATGCGGATGTCGCTGCGCTTCTCCAAGGGATTGCCCCGATCGCGGTTGCGGCGGCCGCCTCTTTTCGAGCCTTTGGGATGCTGGCGGGCGACCTTGTAATGTTTGATGAATCCCTCCTCACGCAGGATCTTCGCGAGGCCGACTTTGATGCGAGACGCCGGCACGATCGCCTCGTCCAAGGAGGCGGCGTTCGCGTTGCGGATGCGCGTCAGCATGTCGGCGATGGGATCACTTGCTGGCATTCGTTCCTGTCTCCCCTGCTCGTTGAATCCTGTTGCCCGGCGCGGCGACGCCGGGACCTACCACGACGCCTTGGTCACGCCCGGGATGAGGCCGCGGCTCGCCATGGTGCGGAAGCAGATGCGGCACATGTCAAAACGGCGCAAGTAGCCCCGCGCTCGGCCGCAAAGGGGGCAGCGATTCACCTTGCGCGAGGAGAACTTCGGGGGTTTCCTCATCTTGATCCTGTGGCACAGTCTGGACACGGTCGATCTCTCCTTGCTCCCGCCGCCCGAAGAGGACGGTCTTGACCTTTCTTTGGCGCTTAGGCCTTTCTGCGAAACGGCATGCCGAGCATGCTCAGGAGATCGCGGCTTTCCGCGTCGGTGCGGGCCGAGGTTACGGTCGTAACGTTCATCCCCCGGGTGGCCGAGATCTTGTCGTAGTCGATCTCGGTGAAGATCAACTGCTCGCGGATTCCCAGGCTGTGATTGCCTCGGCCGTCAAAGGCGCTCTCAGGGAGCCCGCGAAAATCGCGCACCCGGGGGATGGCAACGTTGATCAACCGGTCGAGAAAATCGTACATCCGCCAGCCCCGGATGGTGACGCAGCAGCCGATGGGCATGCCTCTGCGCACCTTGAATTGGGCGACGGAGCGGCTCGCCCGCGTCAGCTTGGGCTTCTGACCCGTGATGAGGGCGAGCTCCGTCTGCGCGTCTTCGAGGGCCTTGATGTTCTCCGTTGCCTCGCCCACGCCGATGTTGACGACAACCTTCTCGATCCTGGGCGCCTGCATGGGGGACTTGTACCCGTGTTTTTTCATCATCGCGGGCACGATCTCCTCGCGGTACTTCTTCAGCAACCGGGGGACGTAGCCGGCAGGCAGGGCCACCGCCTTGGGCGCCGGCTTTCCCTTTTTCCGCCCGGCTTCCTTCTTCGCGTCAGGGGCCGCCTTCTTCGCGCCGGGGTCCGCCTTCTTCGCGCCGGGGGCCGCCTTCTTCGCGTCAGGGTCCGCCTTCTTCCGCGCCGGGGCGGCCTCGGCGGCTCGGGCGCCGCTCTTCGCCGCGGGTTCCGTCTGTTTTGGCTTGCGCTCCTGCTTCGCCATGGTTCACCATCTCCTCGGGCTAGACCACATTGCTCGTCTTTACGTGCACGCGCACCTTCTTGCCGTCCCGCGCCTCCGTGCGAAAGCGACCGGGCTCATTCGTTTTGGGGTCCACGAGCATGAGGCGGCTCAGCGCAATGGGCGCTTCCTTCGACACGATGCCGCCCGGTTGGGTCTGGCCGCGCTGGCGTTCGTGGCAGCGCGCCATGTTGACGCCTTCGACCAGCGCTTTGCCTTTGCCGGGGAACACGCGCAAAACGCGTCCTCTTCGGCCGCGATCTTTCCCGCTGCGCACGAAAACGGTGTCGTTTTTCTTGATTGCCAGGCTCATCTCTTCGCGTGTTCCTCCTGAGATCGCTTCCCGCGCGTTGGCGCCGCTAGATCACCTCCGGCGCCAGGGAAACGATTTTCATGAAGCGTCTGGCGCGCAGCTCGCGCCCCACCGGTCCGAAGATGCGTGTGCCGATGGGCTCGCGCTGGTTGTCGATAACGACGGCGGCGTTCTCGTCAAAGCGGATGAACGACCCGTCCTCCCGGCCAACCTCCTTCGCCGTTCGGACGACGACGGCGCGAACGACCGAACCCTTTTTGATCTGCGAATCCGGGGCGGCTTCGCGAACGGAGCACACCACGACGTCGCCTATCCGCGCGTAACGGCGCCGAGTGCCGCCCAAGACCTTGAAACAGCGAAGCAGGCGCGCCCCGCTATTGTCGGCCACCGCCAGTTCCGTGTACTCCTGAATCATCTCCGTGCGGTTCCTTTCGACGGCCTCTCCGGCCCCCAAGGACTTGCGCCGGCCGGTGCGCGCGCCTATTTCGCCCGCGTCACGACCTCGGTCAGCCTCCAGCGCTTCATCTTGCTGAGAGGCCGACATTCGGCGATGCGGACGACGTCGCCTACGCCGCAAACGTTCTTCTCGTCATGGGCGTAGTACTTCTTCTGCCGTCGAATGTATTTCCCGACGACCGGGTGCTGAAACGTGCGTTCCACCCGCACCACGATGGTCTTGTCGTTCTTACTGCTGACCACCAGTCCGGTCCGGACTTTGCGATGGCCCTGGGCGCTTTGTGTCTTCTCCGGCATCCAATCCACTCCGTTGCGTCAAGTCTCTCGTCTGGGAGGTCGCTTTCCTCTTCTCCGGGCCCCGCGCGTGGCGGAAGGCGACGGGGCGGCAACGGCCCACGGGGCCTATGGTTTTTTCCTCTCGTGAACCACCGTCAGGACTCGCGCCAGTTCGCGCTTCTCCATCCCAATGCGCGCGACGTTCTCCAGCTCCTTCGTCGCGGTGCGCATGCGCAGGTTGAAAATGCTCTTGCGAAGCTCCTCGGCGCGCAACTCCAACTCCTCAACCGTCATTTCTCGATAAGCCGACGCCTTCATGGTCCCTCCCGACGCTTCGCCGCCGACCTCGGCCGGAACGGCGGCGCGAATCGCTGCCTTCCTACAGACTGGTCCGCGTCACGAACTTCGACTTGATGGGCAGCTTGTGCCGGGCGTTCTCAATGGCCCTCGCGGCCAGTTCCTCCGGAACGCCGCCGAGTTCGAACATAATCCGGCCCGGCTTGACGACGGCCACCCATTTCTCCGGATTCCCTTTCCCCTTTCCCATGCGCGTTTCCGCCGGTTTCACCGTCAGGGGCTTGTGGGGAAAGATGGTGATCCACAGTTTGCCGCCGCGGCGGCACGTGCGGTTAATGGCGATGCGGGCCGCCTCGATCTGGCGGTTCGAGATCCAGCCGCACTCGAGGGCCTTCAGGCCATACTCGCCGAAGCAGAGCTCGCAACCGCGGTAAGCCTTACCCCGGCGCCGGCCCTTCTGCACCTTGCGGTGTTTCACCTTCTTGGGCATTAACATGGCTCAACGCACCCTTTCTCTGCTTCGCCGGCCGTCTCGACCCGGCCGGGGGTCGGCCGGCGCTCGCGGGCTACTTCGCCAGGACCGCGCTGCTGTTGACTTTCTTTCCCTTCTCAAACACCTCGCCTTTGAAAATCCACACCTTGACGCCGATCATGCCGTACTTGGTCTTGGCGCCCGAGTAGCCATAGTCGATGTCGGCCCGCAACGTATGCAGAGGAACCCGGCCCTTTCGGTACCATTCCGATCGGGCCATTTCGGATCCGGCCAAGCGGCCGGCACAGGCGATCTTGACCCCGAGAGCGCCGGCGTCCATGGAGGCCTGGATGGTTTTCTTCATGGCCCGGCGAAAGGAAATGCGCCGGAGGAGCTGTCCCGCGATGTTCTCGGCCACGAGCTGAGCGCTCAGCTCGGGCTTCTTGATCTCGCTGACTTGCAGCTTGACCTGCTTGCCAGTCTGGTCGGCCAGATCTTTCTCCGTCTGCGTGATCTCCGATCCCTTTGCGCCGATGATGATTCCGGGCCGCGCCGTATGGACCGTGACCTTGACGCGCTCGGCCGCCCGCTCGATCTCCACTCGCTCGATTCCCGCGTGATTGTACTTGTCTTTGATGAATCGGCGAATCTTGATGTCCTCGTGAAGAAAAGGAGCGTAGTGGTCGCGCGTGGCGAACCACCGCGATTCCCAGTCGCGGATGATCCCCAACCGCAGCCCTATGGGATTGACTTTCTGGCCCACCGAATCGGTCTCCTTTCGCGCCCCCGAGTCTCTATTGCTCGGCAATCAGCTTGATCGAGATGTGGCACAAACGCTTGCGGATCCGGTACATCCGCCCCCGCGCCCGGGGCCGCCCTCGATATATGATGGGGCCGCCGTCCACTTTCAGTTCGCCGATCACCAGTTCATCGGTATCCGAGTGGACCGAATGATCGACGTTCGCCACGGCGCTCTTGAGCAGATTCCTTAGGATCGGCGCCGCCGAGGGCCGATGGGTGAAATGCAGCGTCTGGAAGGCGTCGCCCACCTTGCGGCCGCGGATGAGATCGGCTACGAACCGCGCCTTGCGGGCCGACACGCGCTGGAAGCGGGCCGAGGCCTCTGAGGCGATCTGGGATTCGTCGAATGGCGCCATCGCTGAAACTCTCCCTGTCTCTGGTTGCGAGCACGGGGCGATCGAAAAAGGACTCCTATTTTTTGAGAGCGGACTTTTTCGTCTGCTTGCCTCCATGGGCGCGGAAGGTTCGAGTCGGAGCGAACTCGCCGAGCTTATGGCCCACCATGTTCTCATTGATGAAAACGGGCATAAAAATCCGGCCGTTGTGAATGGCGATGGTGTGTCCGACCATATCGGGGGTCACCATCGAGCCCCGCGACCAAGTCTTGATGACGCTCTTCTCTCCCATATTGTTCATGCGCCGGACCGTCTCACTGAGCTTCGGTTGAACGTGGGGGCCTTTCTTCAGACTTCTCGGCATCGTTTCGTCCTCTCAACACCGTTGACCTCGGGGGCGCGCGATCTCACTTCTTGCGCCGCCGGGCGACAATGAATCGGCTCGACGCTTTTCTCTTTCCGCGCGTCTTGAGACCCTTGGTCTGCTTTCCCCAGGGCGAGCACGGGTGGCGTCCGCCCGAGGTGCGCCCCTCTCCCCCGCCCATCGGGTGATCGACCGGGTTCATGGCCACGCCTCGCACGGTCGGACGAATCCCGAGCCAGCGCGAGCGGCCGGCTTTGCCGATCTTGACGTTGGCGTGGTCGCTGTTGCCGACGACGCCAACCGTGGCGCGACATTCGCCGTGGATGCGCCTGACTTCGCTCGAGGGGAGGCGGAGATGGACGTAGTCGGCGTCCTTGGCGATGACTTGCGCCGAAGCGCCCGCCGTCTTCGCCAGCTTCGCCCCGCCGCGGGGCCGCAACTCGATGCAGTGGACCGTCGTCCCGAGAGGGATTGTCCTCACAGGCAGGGCGCAGCCCACGCGAACGTCCGCGCCGGGTCCGCTCTCGACCGTGTCGTTCATCTTCAGACCTTCGGGAGCAATAATGTAGCGCTTCTCCCCGTCGGCGTAATGAAGGAGGGCGATATTGGCCGTGCGGTTCGGATCGTATTCGATGGCGGCGACCCGAGCCGGCACGCCGTCCTTGTCGCGCCGGAAGTCGATGGAGCGATAGCGTCGCTTGTGGCCGCCTCCTTTGTGACGGCACGTGATGCGGCCCTGGCGGCTGCGACCCGCCTTCTTGGCGAGCTTGCGCACGAGGGATTTCTCGGGCGCGTCGCGCGTGATCTCCTCGAAACCGAGAGTCGTCATCGATCGGCGACTGGGCGAAGTGGGCTTGTAGGTTTTGATGGACATCGTCGTTCGATCCCGTGGTTGCTGGTCGGTCCCCTAGAAGAGGTCGAGGGAATGCCCTGCTTCGAGCGTTACGAACGCCTTCTTGTAATCCGGGCGTTTTCCTCGCCGGCCTCGAAGGGTTCTGACTTTTCCCCTCTGACGCAGCGTATTGACGTTCTTGACGTGCACGCCGAAGACCTCTTCCACGGCCTGGGCGATCTGGATCTTGTTGGCGGCGGGCGAGACGAGGAAAATGTACTGCCGCTCGCGCAGGGTGGCGCCGAGAGTGCTGTCCTCGGTTATGAGAGGCCGGATCAAGATGTCCCTGGGTCTGGCCTTCATGAGTAGATCTCCTCAAGCCGCTTGACGGCGGCGGCCGTTGCGATGAGCACGTCGTGCGTCGTCAGATCGTAGGTGTTGATGTTGTCGCAGTTGATGACGTCCACAAAAGGGAGATTCCGCGCGCTGAGGGCCAGATTGGCGTCCGTCTTTTCCGTGAGGATCAAAACGCGGCCGGCCTCCGCTTTCAGATTGCCCAGCATCGTGATCGCGAGGCGCGTCTTCGGCTCGGGGAAATCGATGGCGTCGAGGACGATCAGGTCCTTGTCTCGCGCCAGCGACGTGAGGCAAGAGCGGATGGCCGAACGGGCGACCCGGCGGTTGATCCCCCCGCCGTAGCGGCGGGGCGTGGGACCGAAAACCGTGCCTCCGCCGCGCCACAAGGGCGAACGTCGCGAACCCGACCGGGCGCGTCCCGTGCCTTTCTGACGCCACGGCTTTGCGCCTCCGCCGCGAACGCGGGCGCGGTTCTTCGTTGAGGCGCAACCCTGGCGTCGCCGGGCCAGCTGACGGCTGACGGCCGCGCGGACGCAGTTCGTGTTGACCTTGGCCTCGAAGACCGCGGGGGCCAGATCCAACCGACTGACTTCGCTCCCTTCGGTGTTGAGAACGGCTACTGTCGCCATCGTCCGCTGCTCTCCTTCAGTCGCCCGGGGGACCTCAGATCCTCCAGCGGGCACACCCCGTTCTTACCGGTTTGACTTCTCTGTTCCCTTGGCCCTGGCGCTCTTGCGGATGACAACGTATCCGTTGTTGTGGCCGGGAATGCTCCCTTTGACAACCAGGAGGTTTTTCTCCACGTCCGTTCCGACAACCGTCAGGTTCAGGGCCGTCCGCTTGGCGTTGCCGTGCCGCCCGGGGTTCTTTTTCCCTTTGAACACTCGGGACGGATCCGCCGACGCGCCGCTCGAACCGGGGCGGCGATGGTAGTTCGAGCCGTGCGTCGTCGGGCCGCGGCGGGTATGGAAACGACGAATGGTCCCGCTGAATCCCCGACCTTTCGTAACGCCGGAAACGTCCACGTGATCGCCCACTTCGAACATGTTCACGCTCAAGGCCTGGCCCACGTCGTAGCCGTTCGTGTTCTCGACGCGCACCTCGCGGACAAAGCGCACGGGCCCGACGCCGGCCTTCTTGAAATGACCCAGCATGGGCCGGGTCACGTTCTTCTCGCTGCGGCCCTCGAAGCCGATCTGCAAAGCGCTGTAACCATCCCTTTCCGGCATGCGCTTCTGGAGAACGGGGCACGGGCCCGCGAGGATCAGCGTGACCGGTATGGCCACGCCATTTTCGTCGTAGATCTGTGTCATCCCCAGTTTCTTCCCGAGAAGTCCTATCGCCATGGCTTTGTCGTTCCCTCCCGTGACCGGCTGGCTGTCTTCTCTCCGCGGGCCGGATCACGGAGTGTCGGTCTTGCATTCGGGGCATTTGGAGTCTGGAGACCCGGTTGGGGCCGGGAACCTCTGCGGCCCGCTCCGGGGGCGCCCAGCCAGCGGCGCCCCGCGACGAAGCTAGGTGAGTTTGATCTCCACGTGCACTCCAGCAGGCAGGTCTAGGCCCGTCAACGCGTCAAGCGTTTTCTGGGAGGGATCCATAATGTCGACCAGACGCTTGTGCTGGCGCATTTCGAACTGCTCGCGCGACTTCTTGTCGATGTTAGGCGAACGCAGAACCGTATACCGCGAAATGCGCGTCGGAAGCGGGATCGGCCCCGACACGCGCGCCCCCGTGCGTTTGGCCGTGTCCACGATCTCGCCGACGGAGTGATCCAGAAGACGATGATCGAAGGCTTTGAGGCTAATACGGATCTTTTGCCCTGCCATTGTCTGCCCTTGTCTGTCCTCGTGCTTTCTTCCCCCGCCGATGCCGGGAGCACGGTTCCCGTTTCTTGGCGCGGCGGGGGATCTCTGACGCGTGAAGCGGCGGGTTTCTTTCCCGCCGCCAGAGTCCGGCAACCTACTCGATGATCTCGCTCACCACGCCGGCGCCGACGGTTCGTCCGCCTTCGCGGATGGCGAAGCGAAGCTCCTTCTCCATCGCGATGGGCGTGATCAGCACACCCGTGATCTCGACGTTGTCGCCGGGCATGACCATTTCCCGGCCCTCGGGCAGGATGACCTGCCCGGTTACGTCGGTCGTGCGGAAATAGAACTGGGGTCGGTAGCCGGCGAAGAACGGTTTGTGACGCCCGCCCTCATCTTTGCTCAGGATGTAGACCTGGCCTTTGAACTTGGTGTGAGGCGTGACCGACCCGGGTTTGCAGACGACTTGGCCCCGCTCGACCTGGGCTTTCTCGATGCCCCGCAGGAGAAGACCCACGTTGTCGCCGGCCTGGCCCTCGTCCATCATTTTGCGAAACATTTCCACGCCGGTGCAGACGGTCTTGTGGGTCTCGGTGATTCCCACGATCTCGACGTTGTCGCCCACTTTGATGGTGCCCCGCTCGATGCGCCCCGTGGCCACGGTCCCGCGGCCGGTGATGGAGAAGACGTCCTCGACCGGCATCAGGAAATCCTGGTCCAGCGCCCGTTTTGGCACGGGGATGAACTCGTCGACCGCATCAAGCAGCTTGTCGATCGACGGCATGCCCAGTTCCGATTCCTCGCCTTCGCCCGCCTTGAGAGCCGAGCCGCGAATGATGGGCGTCGCGTCGCCCTGGAACTCGTACTTGTCGAGGAGTTCGCGGATCTCCAGTTCCACGAGCTCGAGCAGCTCCTCGTCGTCAACCATGTCGCACTTGTTCAGGTAGACGACGATGCAGGGGACGCCGACCTGGCGGGCCAGGAGAATGTGCTCGCGCGTCTGGGGCATGGGGCCGTCGCTCGCCGCGACGACCAGGATCGCGCCGTCCATCTGGGCCGCGCCCGTGATCATGTTCTTGATGTAGTCGGCGTGGCCGGGGCAGTCCACGTGGGCGTAATGCCGCTTTCCCGTCTGGTACTCGACGTGGGCCGTGGCGATCGTGATTCCCCGGGCCTTCTCCTCCGGCGCCTTGTCGATCTGATCGAACGGCACGTACTCGGCGAGGCCCTTGGAGGCTTGACGCATCGTGATCGCCGCCGTCAGCGTGGTTTTCCCATGGTCGATGTGACCGATCGTGCCTACGTTGACATGCGGTTTCGTTCGTTGAAATTTTTCCTTTGCCATGGTTGCAGATCTCCTTCTGCCAAGGTTTCCAGAATCCTGCCGACTTCGCGCCGAAATGACGCACGCCTGCCCCGGGTGACACGAGACAACCGGGAGTCTGAGCCGTCTCCCGCCCCCACGCCGTGGTGGCGGGAGGTGGCCGGTCCAGAAACTGCGCGGGAAGGCGAGAGCGGATTTCGCGGGACGAGGGCCGGAGGCGCGCAACCCGCCCTCGGGTCGGACGCGTCCAGCCTGCCGGGGGAGAGGACCGACGCCCACCGGGCGCCGATCGCCTTTCCGAAGTCGCCCTCTGCTTCTTCCGCACAGTCGCGGCCGGGCCAGTGGCCGCCGGCCTTCGCCTCCAGGATCTCGAGGCGGGCCTGGTTCTCCTATCCCGTCGCCAGCCCAGGATCTCGCGCGCTCCTGCCAGGATCTCGCGCGCTCCTGGATGAGGGTTTCCAGGAACCGTGATTCTTTTTGGTGTCCGTCAGTCTTCCCGGACGAGACACAAGATCCCTCATCGTAGGGATCTGCAACGGATTGTCAAGGGGAAAAAGGGAAAGAAATTGTTTTTTTTTGACCGGGCCAACCGTCACGGCGGAGGGCCGATTAAATGGCCTTCCGCCAACCCTCCGCGAGACGCTTGACCCCGGCGTTCGCCCTGCCGGTCCTCTCGCTTCGAGAGCTCGGCGCGAGTGCAAAGAGCGTTGCCGGACAGGAGATCCCACGTTCCGCCCTGACTCCGAACTCGGCTCCCGTCGAAAATCGTTGACGGGATCGGAGCGCACGTGAGACGTTTCCCCGGCGAAAGGTGGAAGGGAGGCGTCTCACGTCCTGCAAGGGGGGAGCTGTTCGCACCGGATGCCACGGCGAGACCGCGCTGGGTTCGCGGGCGCTCTGCCGGGTGTCTCCGATCCACGACCCTTCACTCGCCGCACCCCATGTCCGATCTGAAGAGGCTCCTGTTGTTCCTCGTCGTTGTGACCGGCCTCCGCTGCCTGGTCGCAACTTCTTTTCCTCTTTTTGCGGTCGAG
>DATKZW010000742.1:0-3275 GCA_035527775.1 Sumerlaeia bacterium
CAGCGCAACCTTGGCTCAGGCCTCGGACTTCTTCTCCAACCATCTCCTGGGCATCGTCCAGAAGACCGACGGTTTTCGCTTCATCTGGGGGGATCCTGACGGCGAGACGAACCAACTCGTGCCGCCGTTCTCCGCCGAGAGGGCGGAGAGCTACACGAACAACCTCTTGGAGTGGGCCGCCGAGCAGGAGTTCTGGGTCGGGACTCAGGAGAGCGCGGCCGTGATCCACAACTTCCGCGCAGCCCCAGCGCGCGTCTTTCGACATCTGCCCGTCCCCCAGGCGCGGCAGAAGCCGCCCGATGAGCCCTGACTCCACTCTCCGCGAGGCGTCTCCCGCGTTGCGAGCGGCGAACGGCGCCCTTGATTTTTCCCATCCAATGCTCTAAGAGTGTTTGTTCCGGGCGGGCCCCGGAGGACTCAGAGGGGCGAGGCTTCTGGGCGGCCGCGCCGAGGGCCGGTGTGGTCCGGCGCTCGGGTTCCTCCCGCCCTTCGCGGGCGGATTGTTGAAAGTTCTTGAGTTGTGCCGCCCGACTCGCTCGATTTGTGGGCTGGCCCGTCCGTAGTCCCGGCGCTAGCCGGAAGCACGGGCGGCCTGAAGGCGGGAATGCGAGCCAGAGGCTGCCTGAAGGCGGGGCTCCCAATCCGTGAGGACCGGTCGAGCGCAGGTGAGGGCCTGGAGAGGAAGTGCGACCCCGGAGGCCGACCACAGCCGGGGGCGGCTGTGCCACACTGCCTGCACCCGGCGGCTGTGTCGGGCTGGTTGGGCCCGGCGGCTGTCTCAGACCGGCTAGACCGGGCGGCTGGATCGTACCAGGTATGCCAAGCGGGCGCTGTACGCCTTTCACGCGCTTCGTGAGGGCTGAACGCGAGACGCATGCAAGACCGAGATCGCATCCGCAATTTCTGCATCATCGCCCACATCGACCACGGCAAGTCGACGCTGGCCGACCGCATGCTGCAGCTGACGGGGGTGGTTGCCGAGCGCGATATGCGCGACCAGTATCTCGACAAGATGGATCTCGAACGCGAGCGCGGCATCACGATTAAGGCGCAAGCCGTCCGCCTTCCCTACTGCGCCCCCGACGGCCGGCTCTACGAGCTGAACGTGATCGATACGCCGGGCCACGTGGACTTCACCTACGAGGTTTCGCGCAGCCTCGCCGCCTGCCAGGGCGCGCTCCTGGTGGTCGACGCCTCCCAGGGGGTCGAAGCCCAGACCCTTGCCAACGTCTACATGGCCATCGGTCACGACCTCGAGGTCATCCCCGTCATCAACAAGATCGACCTTCCGAGCGCCGACCCCGAAGAGACTCGACGGCAGATCGAGGAGGTCATCGGCATCGACGCTTCGAACGCCGTTTTCTGTTCGGCCAAGACGGGGCAAGGCATTCAAGAGGTGATGGCCGCCATCATCGAGCGCGTTCCGCCGCCTCCGGCGCCCGCGTCCGACCGCCTCCAGGCGCTCGTTTTCGATTCGACCTACGACCCCTACCGGGGAGTCGTCCTCTTCTGCGCCGTGCGAAGCGGGATTCTGCGCGGGGGAGACCAGATTTTGCTGATGGCTAGCGGCGCGCGTTATGAAGTGGGCGAGATCGGGACCTTCTCGCCCGAGATGACGCCTTGCGACACCCTCGAGCCGGGCGAAGTCGGTTATATTGTCGCTTCGATCAAGAACATCCGGTCCGTCCGCGTGGGCGACACGGTCACGCACGCCCACAAGCCCGCCGAGCAGGCGCTGGCCGGCTACACGGACATCCAGCCGGTCGTCTTCGCCGGCTTCTACCCCTTGGACGCCGATGCGTACGACGATCTGCGCGACGCCGTCGAGAAACTCAAACTCAACGACGCCTCCTTCTTCTGCGAACCCGAGTCGTGCAAGGCCTTGGGTTTCGGTTTCCGTTGCGGCTTTCTCGGGCTCTTGCACATGGAGATCATCCAGCAGCGCCTCGAGCGCGAGTTCAACGCCAGTTTGCTGACCACGGCGCCGAGCGTCGTCTACCGCGTCCATCGCACCGACGGACGCATGGTTCCCGTGGACAACGCCTCCCACATGCCGTCCCCAACGGAGGTCCAGCGGGTCGAGGAGCCTTTCGTCGACGTGACCATTCTGCTGCCTGGCGATTACCTCGGCAACGTGATCCAACTCTGCCAGGGCAAGCGCGGCGTTCAGAAGAGCCTGAACTTCCCCCGCCAGAACTACGCCGTGCTCATCTATGAAATGCCGCTCGCCGAGATCATCCTCGACTTTCACGACCGGCTCAAGTCCGTGAGCCAGGGCTACGCGTCCTTCAGTTACGAACCCATTGGATACCGGCTCGCCCCCATCGTGAAACTCGACATGCTGATCAACGGCGAACCCGTGGACGCTCTCTCCGTCCTCGTGCACCGCGACCAGGCCGAACCGCGCGGGCGCGCCATGGCCGAGTCCCTGAAAGAAGCCATCCCGCGCCAGCAGTTCAAGATTCCCATCCAGGCCGCCATCGGCGGCAAGATCATCGCCCGGGAAACCATCAGCGCCTTGCGCAAGGACGTGACGGCCAAGTGCTACGGCGGCGACATCACGCGCAAGCGCAAACTCCTGGAGAAGCAGAAAGCCGGAAAGAGGCGCATGAAGCAAATCGGCCAGGTGAACGTCCCCCAGGAAGCTTTCCTTGCCGTTTTGAAGGCCGAAATCTGACCGCCCTGCCTGCGCGTCGCGCGCAGACAGGGGCGGGAGCCTGGCGGCAGCCCATGTCCCCCTCCTGCTCCAAGCCGCCGTTCCCGTGGGGCATGGCTTTGGGCTTCACGGCCCTTGCCGCCTTCCTGCGCTTCGCGGCTCTCGGCCAGGAAGCCCTTTTTCTGGACGAGCGCCTGACGATCGACACCGCGACGATCCCGGCTTTCTCGGAGTTCCTCCGGGCTTTCCTGCACCGCGATCCCCATCCCCCGCTCTACTTCCTTCTCATGCGATGGTGGATCAGGCTTTTCGGCGTCGGTCACATCGCCCTTCGCTTCCCATCGGCGCTTTTCGGCGCCCTTACCGTCCCGGTCGTTATGCGCGCCTTGTATGAAAGCCGTTGCGCCACCCGCCTCTCTCTGATCGCCGTCGGGTCTCTCGCCTCCGTCTGCCCCTTCCATATCTACTACAGCCAGGAAGCCCGACCTTACGCCATGCAGGTCCTCTTCTTCGCGCTGAATCTCCTCTATGCCGTGCGCATCTGGGTTGACACGCGTCCGCTGCCGCGCCGCTCGGACCTGGCCGCCCTTCTGCTCACCGCGGCCCTGGCGATCTGCAC
>DATKZW010000743.1:0-8594 GCA_035527775.1 Sumerlaeia bacterium
GCCGCGGAACGAACGGACGGCCCGCTTTGTCTGCGCGGCTGCCCTGGTTGACGTGTCCGCCGGAACCGAGGTCGTCGAAACGGGCCAATGTGAAGGCGCGATTGCGGAGGCGCCCCGGGGCGGAAAGGGGTTCGGCTACGACCCGGTCTTCTATCTGCCGGACATGGGCAGGACTATGGCCGAAATCACCTTCGAAGAGAAGAACGCCCGAAGCCATCGCGGCAAAGCTCTGGCCGCCCTGCTGCCCCACATCCGTCGCGCATTCGAACTGCCGACATAGGCTTCGCGCGTTGCACCCCGGGCGAGCGCCCCGCGTTCAAGCCATGATTTTCTCCAGCAACGCATCCTCGATCTCGTAGTTCGCCGACACGGCTCGCACGTCGTCGCTCTCCTCGAGCGCGTTGATCAGCTTGATCAGCGTCTCCGCGTCCTTCCCTTCCACTTTGACCGTGTTGCCGGGGGTCATGGCCACCGTGGCGGATTCGACCTTGATGCCCGCTTCCTCGATCGCTCCGCGGACCTTCATGAGGTCGCTCCATTCGGTCAGAACGACAAACGTGTCGTCTTCGTTCCGGACATCGTCGGCGCCAGCCTCCAGCGCCGCCTCCATGAGCGCGTCTTCGTCGACGCCCTGAGCGGGAACCATGATCTGACCGCGGCGTTTGAACATCCAGCCGACGCAGCCCACTTCGCCGAGATTGCCGTTGTATTTCGAGAAGAGGTGGCGGATGTCAGCCGCCGAACGGTTCTTATTGTCGGTGGACGCTTCGACGTACACGGCGACCCCGGCAGGACCATAGCCCTCGTAGACCACGTCCTCGTAACTGACGCCATCGATCCCGCCGGCGCCCTTCTTGATGGCCCGCTCGATGGTTTCCTTGGGCATATTGACGTCCCTGGCAGCCTGAACGGCCATGCGCAGGCGCGCGTTGCCCTCGACGTCGCTGCCACCCGCCCGAGCCGCGACGGTGATCTCGCGGATCACCTTCGTGAAAGCCTGCCCGCGACGGGCGTCGGTGATCGCTTTCTTGTGTTTGATGGAAGACCACTTACTGTGTCCCGACATCGACAGCCCCTCCTCGCGTCTCGTAGTCCCGCGGTCCCGGCTCAAGAGGAATCGCCCAGTCCGACGGCCGCCCCGTCCGTGCGCCTATTCCTCTCCCCCGCCCTCACCGACCCCGTCGGCCTTACCGACCCGGTCGGTCTTACCGACCCGGTCGGTCTTACCGACCCGGTCGGCCTTGTCCTTCGCGGCGCCGGCAGTGCAGGATTCGCCCTTGGGACGCGACTTACCTTCCGCGGCCGGGCAGGGCTCGTCTTTCCTGCCGGTGTCTCTGCCGTTTCCGCCGGGTCTCTTGTAATCCGTTTCGTAGAAGCCGCTCCCCTTAAATATCACGCCGGTTCCGGTCGAAACCAAGCGGCGCACCCTGCCGTTGCAGCCGTTGAGAAGGCATCTTTTCAGAGGCTCTTCCGCCATCTTCTGGGAATGCTCGAAGATCCTGCCACACTTGCGGCATTCGTATTCGTAAGTCGGCATTCTTCTCCTCCTGCTTGGGGGGCATGATCCCCGACGCACCACCCCGTGCGGCCGATCAAAACAAGCTATGCCGTGGCAAAAAAGGATGCAAGGGAAAAAGGAATTGCAGACGGCCGCTCTACGCAAAGACCGCGAACCGGGCATGGACCGCTTCTCCGGGGACGGCGCCGGGGTGGGACTTGCCGAGGGGACAGAAGTCCTTGTGACCGGCGAAGCCGGGCTCACCGACCCCGTCGGCCTCAGTGGCGCCGAGTGGGTCCGCGCGCCGTGCGACCTCAAGGCGCCTGTCGTTGTCGTGGGCAACCCGGTCAGCTCAAGAGGTCGCGGATCTGAGCCAAGCTCTCCTTCTTGCCGAGAACGATCAGAGTGTCGCGGCCGTTCATGACGGTTTCCGCGGAGGGATTGAAGCGCATCTGATCGTCCGCCCCAGACCGGACGCCGATGACGATCAACCCGAGACGGCGGAGAATCGTGGCCTCGTGGAGTTTCTTCCCCGCCAGTTCCGATTCCGGGTTGACGGGGATTTCCTCGATTTCAATGTCGAGTTTGCTGGTTCGGGTGGCGATTTCGATGAAGTCCACCACGTTTGGGCGGAGGGCGGCCTGGGCAATCTGATGGGCGCCGAGTTTGTAAGGAAGAATCACCCGGTTGGCGCCCGCGCGAAGCAGCTTCTGCTCCGATTCGGGCGAGAGGACGCGGCTGACAATGTTCAGATTCGGGTTCAGCTGCCGGGCCGACAGGGTGACGAAGAGGTTCTCGGGGTCGGAGTCGGTGACGGCGATCAAGCCTCGCGCCTTCTCGATGGCGGCCTCGCGGAGGGTCTCATCGTTCGTGGCGTCGCCCGTCAGGCAGACCAACCCCATGTCCTGGATCTCCTTGCGCTTCTCCGGGTTGCGTTCGATGACAACCGCGGGTATGCGATCGCGTTGGAGCGACTCGGCGATGATCGCGCCCATTCGGCCGAACCCGCAGATGATGAAGTGGTTCTTCATGAAGTGCACCCTCCTCTTGGCCCGCCGCAAGCCGATGGCCTCGCGCAGTTCCCCCTCGATCAGCGATTGGATGAAGACCGAGAAAGAATAGGCGATGGCGCCGATCCCGAACACGACGAGGATGATGTCGAAAACCTTGACGCGATTGGCGATCCCCGTCCGTCCCGCCGCCTCGAGATCCTCCGCCCTCTCCAGGGCGAGGTCGGTGTAGCCGACCGTCGTGACCGTGACGACGGTCTGGTACAGGGCGTCGACGAATCCCATACGGGCGATCAGCATGTAGCCCAGCGTGCCGGCCGCCACTACCAGAACCATGAGGCCCAAGGCCAGACGCCAACGCGAATGGCGGCGCACCGACAGCCGGTGCAGAAGTCTCCGCATGGACCTTTGTTTCATGGCCGGACGCCGCCCATTTCACTCGATCCGCCGTATCTCCCGCGAGCCCGGCTTCCTCGTGTTCACGGACCCTGTCCGCACCCGGCTCGCCCGGCTTCCGCAGTCCTCGGAAGGGCCCCCTTCCCCGCTTCTCTCTGAAATCTCCGCCGTCCGCGCGCCCACGTACCGGACGTGCCAAGGCTCCGGAACGTAGCCTTCGTCGTCGGCGCGACGTCGCGGCCGCGCCGCGACCGCCTCGTCGGTGTAGGTCAGCACAAAGCCGTAACGAGCGCCATTCCCCTTAACCCATCGTCCTTCGGGGGTCTCGGCAAAAGAAGGCCTGAGCACGGTTCCGGGATCCAGGCCGCAGACGTCCAGAGCCGTGCCCAGCTGGTGTTCGCTTTGACCCGGCTTCGCCACGACTTTCTGGCCCAAACCCGCTTTTGCGATCTTCTGAAGGTAGAGAGACCGTTGCACCCACGCTGAACGGTGCGCCGACACGACGCGCAGCTCGATTCCGTCCCGGCGGGCGTCCTCGAGCATGCGTTCCGCCATCTCCGCCGCTTCCGCTCGCAGTCGGTTCTTTCTCCCCGGGTGGTAGTTCCACCGGGGGGCGATCGAGACCAGATCGCTGGGCTTGTAATCCAACGGCAAAGGATGGTCGCGGCCCACTCGCTCTCCGCCGATTGGAAGGTCGCCGCCTTCACCCGCCCGGTCGCCGGCCCGTTGCACGACCAGCGCCTCGGGGAGAAAAAGGACTTCGCCTCGAAACGCGAACTGCAGCCAGCCCGTTTCGCCGCCGTCTTGTCCCGTCGGCCGGATGCGAGCGACTTCCTGAAGCGCCCGCGGGTAGGCAAGCGCCCGATCGCTCTTCGGCGCCGCCATGGAAGGAGACTTGTAGGGATGCGCCTTGTCAGGCAGGACAATCCAATCCTGGGCCGAAGCGGGGAGTGAAAGGGAGGGGAAAACCGCTAATCCCAGCAGGCAGAGGAACCGGTTGGGCGGGAGCGGCAGGGACGGGATTCGCATGATTCGTCGGCGCCTTCCAACGCCCATCAACAGGCAACCGCCAACGCCCCCGTTTTTCGCAGAAACGCGCCTTCTCCGCAAGCGGTTTTCCCCGCCGACATTGTCACCCCGACGCCGATTCGTCGGTCCCGCGCCGGCATTGCAGCGCGTCGGCCACCGTGCGGCGGACCGTCTCCTCGTCCACCAAGGCTTCGCGCCCCGCGCCGGCCTCCCGGTTCGCAAGCCAAAGGAGATACTCCCGGTTGCCGGCGGGACCCTTCAGGGGAGACAGGATGAGACCTTGGGGACGGAGACCGGCGGCGGGAGCGGCGTCGAACGCGATGCGGCGGACTGCCTCCTCGTGGACGGCAGGATCGCGCACCACGCCGCCCTTCTCGACCTGTTCCCGACGCGCCTCGAACTGCGGCTTGACGAGGGCGACGACCTGTCCCGCCGTCGGCCTGAGAAGGCGCGAGACCGGAGGAAGAATCATCTCCAGTGAGATGAACGAAACGTCGATGACGGCCAGATCCAGCAACTCAGGGAGACTCTCCGGCGTGAGGTCCCGGGCGTTGGTCCTCTCCATGACGACGACGCGCGAGTCCGCGCGCAGACGCGCGTCGAGCTGCCCCGCGCCGACGTCGATGGCGTAGACGCGGCGCGCGCCGCGCTGAAGGAGGCAGTCGGTGAACCCGCCCGTCGAAGCGCCGATGTCGGCGCACACAGCCGGACAGGGACTCAGGCCGGGAAAAGCGTCGAAGGCGGCCCCGAGCTTCTCGCCGCCGCGGCTGACGAAGGGACCGCCAAGATCCGAGATCTGCAGAGGAACGGTGGGATCCAGGCGAAATCCCGGTTTGTCGAGGACATCCGTCCCCCGACGAACCTGTCCGGCGCGGATCATCCGACGGGCCTTGTCCATCGACGGCGCCAAACCCCGGTCTACGAGGATCTGGTCGAGGGGCCTTTTCTTGGATTGCGTCATGGACCTTGATTCCTCAACTCAGATCGGTTCCATGTCGCGCTCACGAAAGAAAGGGATCATGCGGACGGGGTCCGTGAAGCGGACGGGGTCGGTGAATGCGTTTGGTGTGCGTCGAGGATTCGAGCATCCAGCGTTTCGTTCATGCTCCCGGTGCGGTAGCCGCTCAGATCGAGAGTGACGTACGCGAATCCCAACTCGCGAAGCCGGGCGACGATCTTCTCGCGCAAACCGCCGGTGAGTCGGGCAAAGTCCTCGGGCGCGACCTCAATGCGCGCAATCGTTCCGTGGTGTCGAACGCGGCACTGACGCACGCCGAGTTCGCGCAGAAACGCTTCCGCCGCTCCGACTTGGGACAGCTTGTCCTGTGTGATGCGCTCGCCGTAAGGGAAGCGGCTCGACAGGCACGCGAAGGCCGGCTTGTCCCACGTGGGCAGTCCCATGTCTCGCGAGAGGGCGCGGATGTCGTCCTTTGTAAGCCCCGCCTCCAAGAGGGGCGACGCCACTTCCATCTCGCCCGCCGCCCGCCGCCCCGGCCGGAAGTCCTTCAGATCGCCCGCGGTCGTGCCGTCGGCAACGTGGTCAAGCCCCTCCTCCTTCGCGATGCTCCAAAGCGTGCGAAAAAGCTCCGACTTGCAGTGATAGCAGCGGTCGGGAGGATTCTCCGCGAATCCCGGAATCTCGATCTCCGACGTCTCAACCACGCGGTGACGCCATCCGAGCCGTTCCGCCAAGTCCGTCGCCTCCCGCCGTTCCCACTCGGGATACGTCTCGGACGCCGCCGTGACGGCCAGTGCTTTCTCACCGAGGACGTCGGCCGCCACTTTCATGAGAAACGTGCTGTCCACGCCGCCGGAATACGCGACGACGACGGACCCCAATTCCCGCAGTCGCTGCCGCAGGGACTCCAGTTTCCGCGATGATTCCGCATCTGCCGCCACGGTTATTCCTCCTCCATTCTTCTGATAGGGCGTGCTAAACAGGCGGTTTGACAATGTGGCGCCGGCGCCCTTGCCGGTGTCGCTCGCCAGCATCGCCACAGCCGAGGGCGGCTGTGCCACACTGCGGCAGACCACAGCCGAAGACCGCTGTGTCACACTGCGGCAGACCACAGCCGAGGGCGGCTGTGCCACACTTTTCACACGCCCTGTGAGACTCCGAGCTACGCGCGGCCCGGCGATTCGCCGTTTCCGCCGATGCGGGCGTCCGCGAGGCGTGCGACGAGGGGCTCGTTGGGGCCGTCATCCTCTTCCTCGCGCTCGCTCAGACTGTCGGTTCGGATGGCGCCCCCGCCCACGACGCGGCCGTTCAAGTCATAAAGGACGAGGTGCTGTCCCGGCGCCGGAGCAAAAACCGGCGGCTCAAAGCGCACCGCCAACTCGTCGGCGCGAGCGTCGACCACGGTGCAAGGCGCCGGTTCGCCGATGGATCGGATCTTCCCGAAGAGACGCACGCCAACGTCGAGCGCGTCGGGAAGCAGCGCGTTCAGCCGCCTTGCCCGCACGAGCGAGCCGTATGCCTGGCGCCGTGTGCCGACTACGAGCGTGTTGCGTCCGGCATCGACACGGAGGACGTACAGCGGCTGAGGCGCGGCGATTCCCAACCCTCGCCGCTGTCCCACGGTGTAATGCCCGATGCCCCGATGCCGACCGAGAACGTTGCCGTCGACGTCGACGATCGGCCCGGGAGATGGGCGCGCGGCCTCCCCCAAGGCGTTCCGGTAGTCCCCCTCGCCGGCGAAGCAGATCTCCATGCTGTCGGCCCGTTCGGCCACCTCGAGATGCTGCTCGCGGGCGGTCGCGCGAACCCGCTCCTTCTCCCAATCGCCGAGCGGAAGCAGGAGTCGTTCGAGGCGCTCGCGCGGGACGCCATAGATGAAGTAGCTCTGATCGCGCTCGACGTCTCGCCCGCGGGCGAGGACGGTCCGCGCCCCCTCCTGAATCACCCGGGCGTAGTGTCCCGTCGCGACGCGCCGGACTCCGAGTTCCCGCTCCAGAATGTCCCAGACCGCCTGGAACTTCACGAATGTGTTGCAGTCGACACACGGGCTGGGCGTGCAGCCCTCGGCATAAGCGCGCCGAAAGGGCTCGATGACGCTTGCCCTGAAGACCTCCGCCACGTCCACGACGTAGTGGGGAAGATCCAGGGCGCGGCACACGAGCGCCGCCTCGACCCCGCAACACAGCCGGGGACGGGAATAGGTCTCCACCATGGGGATCTTCATCGTGATCCCCACCGCGTCCCAGCCCGCCTGTTTCAGGAGGAGCGCCGCAACGCTGCTGTCCACGCCCCCGCTCATCAGCACGGCGACGGCGCGGTCCGGCTCCTCCGCCCGCCACGGCTCGAAGCTCGGCGGGAAGAGGGAACAGCGTGATTTGGCAGAAGCAGCGCCCATTGCTTCCTTCCGTGATTCTTCATCCATGGCGCGTTCCAGCCCTCCGGCAGTCGGCGCGGCGCGGCCAAGGCAAAGCCTCCCTGCGCCCTCCGAGAAACCGTCGCCCCCTCACCCCCTCGACCTTTCTTGCCCGAGGCATTGGATTCGGGCAAGCATTATCTGCGAATCCTCCTCGAATCACGTCGTGGCGCCGGCGCCCTCGGCGGAGGAAACGTGCGAGCGGTCCATCCGCCGCCGCCGCGCCACAAGGGAACCCATCGAGGGCAAGAAATGCGCGTTGCCGTGTCCTCCTTTCGCCCCTACAGGGCTTGTCTCCCTGCGAGGTTCCGGAATCCCCAGAGCGTTGCCCTGGGCTCTGACGTTTCAGCCTTTCAGGCCGCTTGCCATGGCGCGCCCAGGGCATGCGTCCCGCACACCCAAACGGTCGTCTTCACCCTTGACACCGGCCTCCGGGCGCCCATAATCAATCCGTAGGCCGCATTGGAACCGGCATGATCGTCCATCTGCGCGTACGCGCGAACCGGCTCAGTTCAACCCGCGCCTTTGCGGTCGCCGGGTCGCCCATGGGCGTGTTGGCAATCCCGGATCAGGAAACACCGAACAGGAGGGCATCATGAAAAACGCAAATCGATCGATCGGCGCGATGGCGGGGGGCCTAGTCTTGATCGGCGCGACCCTGGCCTTTGCACAGGATTGGCCCCAGTGGCGAGGGGCCAATCGGGACGGGAAGGTGGCGGGGTTCACTGCGCCCCAAACTTGGCCCACGGAACTGACGCAGAAGTGGAAAGCGACGGTAGGCGCGGGCGATGCGACCCCCGCCCTGGTGGGCGACAGACTCTACGTTTTTGTGCGGCAAGGGGAGGATGAGGTCGCCTTGTGTCTGAACGCGGAGGACCGAAACGAACTGTGGCGGGACAAGTACGCGGCGCAGGCGGTGACTGGACCGGCCGCGCGGCATCCCGGACCCAGAAGCTCGCCCACGGTTGCGGACGGAAAAGTAGTTACGCTGGGCGTGGGCGGGGTTCTTTCCTGCCTGGACGCCGCCACGGGCAAGGTCTTGTGGCGCAAGGATCCGTTCCCCCAGGTCGTGCCCAAGTTCTTTACCGCGATGTCGCCGATCGTTGTGGATGGGATGTGCATCGCGCACCTAGGCGGACCGGGCAATGGGGCGATCATCGCTTTCGACCTGACCACCGGCGACCAGAAGTGGCAGTGGGCCGCCGAAGGTCCGGAGTATGCCTCGCCCGTTCTGTTGACGGCGGGAGGCGTGAAGCAGATCGTGACGCTGACGGAGAAGAGCGTCGTGGG
>DATKZW010000744.1:0-2807 GCA_035527775.1 Sumerlaeia bacterium
CCTCACGCAGCTCGCCGCAAAACGGATGATCGAGTGGAAACGCCAGGGAATCGCGCCCGAGCCCCGCATCGTCTTCATCACCTCCGTGTCGGCCTACGCCTCGTCCCCGGATCGCGCGGAGTACTGCATTTCAAAAGCCGGTCTCAGCATGGCGGCGAAACTATTCGCCGACCGGTTGGCCGAGTGCGACATCCCCGTGATCGAGATCGCGCCCGGCGTTATCGAAACGGCGATGACGGCCGGCGTCAAGGAGAAATACGATAAACGTATCGCCGAAGGTCTGCTCCCGACCCGCCGCTGGGGGCGACCCGAGGACGTGGCCCGCGTCGTGTCGGCTTTCGCTCGGGGAGATCTCGACTACTCGACGGGGGAGTGCATCGAAGTAGGCGGCGGCTTCCGCCTGCGGAGACTCTGAGAGGGCGTGCGAGAAGCGCATGTGCGTCTGGTTGGCAGGGAGCCGTAGGGTGGGGCAGAGCGGCGTCTAAGCCGCGGCGCCTCACCAATGTGGCGCGATTCGCCCCCGGTTCTCGTGGCGGGGCGGCGAACGCCGTTGCGTCCTCTGCCCCACCCCATGACTTCGCGCACACGCTTAGGAGCACAGGGGGATGAACTCGACAGGACTCGGACTTCTTTGCCGCGAAGACACGAAGACGCGAAGACCGGAGTTCCTCGGGTCTTCCTGACTTCGTGACTCAGGCCCACGGGGCGTTCGTATGCCGCGACATGGCCTTTGGCATCCGGTCTCGCGAACGCTTCTCTTCCGGACACACCACGAGAATGGGGACAACGGACAGATGGGATTGCAGACGGTTCTGGAGAAGATCGAAGCGACGCGGGTTATTCCCATGACCTCCGTGGCCAAGGCGGACGACGTCATCCCCTTGTGCGGCGCCCTGAAGGCGGGCGGACTGGAAATCGTCGAGATCACCTTGCGCACGCCCGTCGCCCTCGACGCCATCCGCTTCGTCGCGCGCGAGTTCCCGGAGTTCGTCCTCGGCGCGGGAACCGTGACCGCCATCGAAGAGCTGGAAGCGGCCCACGAAGCGGGCGCGCAGTTCGCCGTGGCGCCGGGACTCAACCCGCGAGTCGTTCGCCGCGCGCAGAAGCTGGGTTTTCCCTTCTTCCCGGGCGTGGCGACCCCGACCGACATCGAGGCCGCCCTCGAGCTCGGATGCCGGATGCCGACGGGGTCGGTAATCCTGAAGCTCTTCCCGGTCGAGATCCTCGGCGGACCCCGGATCATCAGCGCCCTGGCGGGGCCGTACGCGCCAAAGGGGGTGCGCTTCATCCCGACGGGCGGGGTGAGCGCCGCGAACATGACGGATTACCTGGCGCAACCCGCCGTGCTAGCCGTAGGCGGCAGCTGGCTCGCGCCGAGATCTCTCGTCGAGAAGAAAGACTGGTCGGAAATCAGCCGCTTGGCGGCCGAAGCCGTCGCCTTGGCTTCGCGAATCGCGGCTCCGGGACCCTGACGAAGGCGTCCGCTCCCCTTCGGCCTCTTGGCAGTGGAGCGCATGGCAGAGCGCCGGGACTGAATGAGAGAGCGCTTCGACGTTTCGGGATTCCCGGAGACCCCAGAGACCACACGGACGGTCATTGTCTCTTCAGAACGCCGAGGCGCTGACCCGCGTACTTGGTCCGGCGAATCTCGTCGATCCACGCCCCGTTGTCGAGGTACCATTGAACCGTCAGCCGCAACCCCGCCTCGAACGTATGCTTGGGGGTCCAGCCCAGTTCCCGCTCGATCAGGCCGGCGTCGATCGCATAGCGGCGGTCGTGGCCGGGCCGGTCCTCGACGAACGCGATCAGCTCGCGGTAGTGCGCCCCACGCTCTCGCGGGCGCAGCTCCTGTAGAACGTCGCAAAGCAGACTCACGATGTCGATGTTGCGCCACTCATTGCGTCCGCCGACGTTGTAAGTGCTTCCCGGCGTTCCGAAACGGATGATCCGATCAATCGCCTCACAGTGATCCGTGACGAACAACCAGTCGCGAACGTTTTTTCCCTCTCCATAGACAGGAAGCTTCTCGCCGGCCAAGGCGTTACAGACCATCAGGGGGATGAGCTTCTCGGGGAACTGGTACGGGCCGTAGTTATTCGAGCAGTTGGAGATTGTCACCGGCATGCCGTAGGTGCGGCGCCAGGCCCGGACCAGATGGTCCGAACCGGCCTTCGACGCGCTGTAGGGGCTGCTTGGGTCGTAAGGCGTCGTTTCCGTGAAATACCCGTCTTCCCCGAGTGAGCCGAACACCTCGTCCGTGCTGATGTGGTGGAATCTCACGTCCCGCCGGTCTTCCCACACTTCCCTCGCCACACGCAGCAGCGTGCACGTGCCAAGAACGTTTGTCCGCACGAAAGCGTCGGGCGCCGTGATAGAGCGGTCCACGTGGCTTTCGGCGGCAAAATGAACGACCGTGTCAATCCCCTCGTCGCGGAAGACTTTTTCCGCGGCGGACTGGTCGCAGATATCGGCCTTCACGAAGCGATGGCGCTCGCCAAAACGTTCCCTGACGCCGTGGAGGTTGGATAGACTGCCGGCGTACGTCAGCGCGTCGTAGTTGACAACGCGGACGTCCGAGTCGTGCTCGAGGAGATAGCGCACGAAATTGCAGCCGATAAAACCGGCGCCGCCGGTCACAAGCGCCACCCGAGGCGTGTGAGTCCGTTCAGGCATGGCGCCGCACACCTTCTTTCGCTCTTTTCATTCGGTCTCTTCCCGACGGTCCGCGAGACTGTTTCACGAGTGTTCCCGCCTCTTCATGAGACGATCCTCGTCGGCTCTGGTTAACCCGATTCCCATCCCCTTGC
>DATKZW010000745.1:0-3055 GCA_035527775.1 Sumerlaeia bacterium
GCTCAACGCCGCGGTCTACGGACGGATCCTTCTGAAGAGAGGGCCGCGACAAGCGGGTGCGGAGAATGCGAATGCAACACGGGAGATGTAGCCGATGACGCGTGCAACGAGACGGCTGTTATTCACTCTTTGCCTGTTGCCTTTTCTTGCCGAGGAGGGGGAAGCGATTATGGAGCAAGCATCCATGCAGATGGACGTCGTGCACGCCTACGGCGTCGCGGAGAAACCTTGGCCCGAGGAACTGGGGAACCATCGGGCGGTCGTCCGGCTCGAAGCGCCGGCGGAGGCGGTCCGGTTGCGCCTCCTGTGGCGAAGACACGACCCGTCTCCTGAGAAAAGGCGGTTCATCATCGTCGACGCCGCCGCGAACGAGCGCGCGCCCAATATCCTGCGCCTCGACGTGAACGGCGAACGATGCGAACTCGTCTTCGGGCCGGCCCCGCGCGCGGGCATCTATTACTTCTACTACCTGCCCTATGAAGCGCAGAAGGGTTGGGGGTTCTACGGGAAGGATTACCCTCCGCCGGAGGAGCCGCCTTCGGGAGAGTGGTCGGCTTCCATAGTGGGTAAGACCCAAGAGCTGCCGGAGGCCGAGGTCGTGGAGATCCAGGCGCGAACGGCCTTCGACAGTTTCTACCCGATGGAAATCACGCCGACGCGGGAGGAGAAGGCGCAGTTTCTCGCCCAGCACGCGTCGGACTGTCTCGTCTTCCCCGAGGACCGGCGCTTCCCCATTCGGATGCGGAACGAAATCCCACACAGGTGGCTTGAGGCGGGGCCCGGAGGAGCATTCAAGGGAGCGGCCCAGAAAAACGAATACTACTGCCTCCAACTCGGCGTCTACGCGGCGCGCAAGAGACTTCAGGACCTGTCTTTGAGATTCCAGGACCTCAAAGGGCCGCGGGGCGCCGTTCTTCCGGCCTCGGCAATGACCTGCTTCAACCTGGAGGGAACCGATCCGTATGGGAACCGGTTCACCCGCGAGGTGAACGTCGAGCAGGGCGCGGTTCAGGCGTTGTGGATCGGCGTCGACGTTCCGCGGGACATTCCGGCGGGGGTGTACCAAGGCGACGTGACTCTTCTGGCGGCGGGCATCGATGCGGTCGCTATCCCCGTCTCCCTTGAAATCGAAGACACGGCGCTTGAGGATCGCGGCGACGGCGAGCCCTGGCGCCATTCCCGGCTGCGCTGGCTCAATTCGGCGCTCGGGATCGACGATGATCCCGTCCGCCCCTACGGCCCGATCGGCGTGAAGGGCGAACGGCGCTACGGCGCGTCAGGGCGGGAGATCAAGCTGGCGCCAGGCGGACTTCCTGAGAGCATCCTCGTTCAGGGGAACGAGATCCTGGCCGCCCCCATCCGCCTCGCCGTTGTGCGCGATTCCCAACCGCAGCGCTTCGCGGTCCATGGGCTCGAGCACGATGAACGCTTGCCGGGCAAGGTGTCTCAGGTCAGCGTATCGGAAAGCCCGGACCTCAGGTTGGTCAGCAGCGTTTGCCTCGAGTGCGACGGCTTTCTGCTCTACAGCATTCGTATAGAGCCCAAGCGCGACCTCGACGTTGACGACGTCCGGCTCGAGATCCCGCTGAGGTCGGAGATCGCGCAGTACATGATGGGGTTTGGGCGACCGGGAAGCGAAGTCCCGGAGAAGTTCGAGGCGCGCTGGGGCGGCCCCTATGACAGTTTGTGGCTAGGCAACGCGTACGGGGGACTCCACTGCGAGCTCCGCGGCGGAAGCTATCACGGCCCTCTCCTCAATCTGTATCATCCCGAACCGCCCGAGAGCTGGCACAACGGCGGCAAAGGCGGCGTCTCCGTCGAGAAGCAACCGGGAGGGGTCGTTGCCGCAGCGTTCACCGGAGAACGGCGCCTGCGAAAGAACGAGGGCCTTACGATGGAGTTCGCGCTCCTGGTCACGCCGGTCAAGCGGATCGACACTCGCCGGCAGTTCGTCGAGCGCTACTACCACCAAGGCGGCATGCCGTCGGAAGAGAATATGCCGCCCGGAATCAAGGTCGTTAACGTTCATCACGCCAACGTCCTGAATCCGTACATCAACTACCCGTTCCTGTCCGTCGAGGAGTTGCGGCGCTTCGCCGAGACCTGCCACGCGAAGGGACGCAAGGTGAAGATCTATTACACGATTCGGGAGTTGACGAATCACGTGCCCGAGATCTGGGCGTTGCGGAGCCTGGGCGATGAGATTCTGAGGGACGGCGAAGGCGGGGGCTTCCCGTGGCTCCGCGAACACCTCGTCGACGCCTACACGCCGCAGTGGTACCATCATTTCGACGGCCCTCTCGGGGTCGATGCGTCGATCCTGACCTCTGAGAGGGCCTCGCGCTGGTACAACTACTATATCGAGGGCCTGGCGTGGATTATCCAGAACGCGGACGTTGACGGGCTGTACCTCGACGACGTCGCTTTCGACCGCCGGATACTCAAGCGCATCCGCAAGGTGATGGAGCGTCAGAAGCCGGGCTGTCTGATCGACCTGCACTCGAACACCGGCTTCTCAATAGGACCCGCCACCCAATATGCGGAGTTCTTCCCGTACGTGGATAAGCTGTGGTTCGGCGAGAGCTTCGACTACGACAACATGTCGCCCGCCAACTGGCTCGTCGAAGTCTCGGGCATTCCCTTCGGGCTGATGGGCGACATGCTCCAAGGAGGCGGCAACCCCTGGCGCGGAATGGTCTATGGCATGACGGCGCGCTACCCCTGGGTCACCGACGGGAAGAAGTGCGAACCCCAGGAAATCTGGAAGGTGTGGGACGCCTTCGGGATCGAAGACGCGACGATGGTCGGCTACTGGGACAAGAAGCCGGTCGTGGCGACCTCCGACGGCAACGTGCTCGCCACCGCCTACGTGAAGCCGCGCACGGTTCTCGTGGCCCTCGCGAGCTGGGCCGAAGAGCCCACCGCCGTTACCCTGCGCGTGAACTGGGACGCGCTTCAAATGGACCGGAAGAAGGCCCGCATCCGCGCCCCCTATGTGAAGAACTTCCAAGAGGAGAGGTCTTTCGCCGTCGGCGAGGCCATCCCCGTTGCGCCG
>DATKZW010000746.1:0-2144 GCA_035527775.1 Sumerlaeia bacterium
GTCCTCCTTGAGCGCCTACGATCGGACGAACTTCAAGGAGGACCCGGCGGGCGTGATCGGCTCGAAGGGCGGCAAGTCGTTGCGCTACGTCTCGGCAATTAACCCATTCACCGGTCTCAGCGACTGGCCGGGCTGGTTCGACGGCATCAACCCCACCGCGACCCCTCCGCGGCCTCCGCTTGAGGAGCCGCACTATCTCGAGATCGATCTGGGGAGCGTTCGCGCCTTGGACGAGATGTACATCTTCCAGCACCAGTACGGTGGGGCCATCCACTGGGACGCGGCGCTCAAAGACATCTACATCGAGTACAAGCTGAACGTGGGCGACGACTGGACGCAGCTGGGCGGCCAAGCCTACCGGATCCACAACTGGGTCGTGTCGGACGGCGTGCACCCGGTCGAGGCGCCGCCGGCCAACCAGCTCGACACGCACGACCCGTTCACGTTCCCGACCGGCACGCAAGCGCAGTTCGTACGGATCGTGGCGGCGGGCCCGATCGGCGACGCCGATCCCACCACAACCGCCCTGCAAGGCAACTGGGGCAGCACGGACTACTGGGGCTGCGCCGACATCGCTCTCTACGAGCCCGCGCCCGTTCTATCGGTAGATCCCAACACGCTCGAGTTCGGCTACGTTCCCGCCGGAACGACGCCGAAGAGAACCTTCACCATCGGCAATACGGGCACGAAAGTCCTCACCGTCGCGTCGATCGACTTCGAAGGCTCGAGCGCGTACACCATCTCCGGGAGCATTTCCTTCACCGTCGAGGCGGGCGCGACCCGCACGGTCGAGGTGACTTACGCGCCCACCGTCGAGGGGCAAGACGACTGGGGGACGCGCATCGTCGTCACCCACAACGCCTCGGGCGCCTTCTATTACCTCACGGCCTACGGCACGGCCGTCGCCCCCGCAACGCCCAGCAATCCCGACTCGGACATTGGGGCTTACGAAGCGCGCGAACTCAGGGGTCGTTGATGGGCTTGTTCCACTGGGTCCCGCTGGATCGCCGGCCTCAGCGGGTGTGAGGAAAAAACGGTTGGACAATGCGGCGGCGGCGCCTCGCCGCGGCGCTTCGCCGGCCGGTGGCCGCCTCCCACGCTGAAGTGAAGAGCCGGAGGCGGCTGTTCCACGCCTTTCACGCCCCCTTTTGGCGGCTTCCCTATCTCAACCCCCGGACCCGCCGCCGCGCTTATGTCTCGGCGAGGCGTGTCTCGGCCAAGCGTTGACAAAGGGGCGGGGCGGGACGTAGGGTGGGACGGCGTTGCGCGGTTGGCGCCCGCCTGAGCGGGGTCTCCACGCGCTCGGCAAGGGGCTGAGGCGCGCGCGGGGCGCGCGGGGCGCGTGAGGCGCGCGAGGCGTCGCGACGCTCCGCGAGGTCTTCGTCATTCGGCCCCCGGGAGGGCTGCCGCCCGCGGACGCGATCGCTGCACCGTTTCTTCCTCCCATGCCATGGCCCGTGGACCATCCCATCTTCTCGACGCCCGCGCGCTTCTTGGCGGTCGGGCGCGCCAGGCGGCTTCTGCTTTTCTCCAACTGGCGCTCGTCGCTCTAGCCGCGCACCATGCGGCGATCGCCGTCACGCAGTACCTCGCCAACCAGTTTTACACGCACGACGTCGGCCACTTGGACTACATGTTCTACTACACGTGGCACGGGCGATTCTTCTGGTCGATCGTCTACGAGGTCTCGCACTTCGCCAAGCACTTCACCCCGAGCCTGGTTCTTCTGGTTCCCGTCCACGCTTTGTCTCGTCACGTCCTCTGCCTCCCGATCTTGGAGGGCTTGGCCGTAGTCTCCGGCGCTTGGGCCGTGGCGTGGATGTTTGACGGCGTTCTGCGCCGCGGCAGAGGACCCATGCCGCTGCTTCAAGGACGGGGCGCGGGGGGCGCGGTGGGCGCGGTGGGCGCACGGCTGTCTCCCCTGGGGCTCGCGGCGGGCTGGCTCTACGTCTGCAACCCTTACACGGGCTCCCTCGTCTTGGCCAACCACTTTGAGAGTTTTGCGGTAGGGTTGAGTCTCTGGGCCCTCGCCGCGCTGGCCAACGGGAAGAGGAAACTGTTCTGGCTGCTTCTGGTCTTGGCTCTGGGGGTGAAGGAAGATCTGGCGTTGGGGTGGATCGCGTTCGGCGCGTGGTGGGTTTTCT
>DATKZW010000747.1:0-7378 GCA_035527775.1 Sumerlaeia bacterium
ATTCGCTCAGCATTCACGCTCAGCTGCTCGACCGCATCGCCCGTGATCTCGTCCCCAGAGACGGCGGCGTTGCCAGGACCAAGCCTCCTTCCCGGAAATCCATGAAGCGCATTGTGCAGTCCTGCGCCGCCATTCAGGAAGAGGTTGACCGGCTGCGTCAGTGCGTGGATGATTTCATTGAAGCCGCTCGCCCGCACAAACCGGTTCTCGTCTTGAACGACCTGAACCGGTTTGTGGAGTCGGTGGTTCGAATGGCGGACCTGGAGTTGGAGGCGCTCGGAATTCAGATCGAGATGCTCCTCGAGCCGGATCTGCCGGCCATTCTTGCCGACGAGAGACTCATCCAAAGCGCCCTGCGCAATCTCCTGCGCAACGCCGTCGAGGCCATCGAGGCCGCGCGTCGTCCGGCGGATCAGCGACGCGTCACGCTCCGCACGTGGGCCGTGGACGAGTCGGTTATGCTCGAAATCGCCGACACGGGATGCGGCATCGCACGGGAGGACATGCCCAAGATCTTCGAGCCTTACTTTACGACCAAGTTCGATGGCTCGGGTCTCGGCCTGATGGCCGTCGTGCGAATCGTGCGGGACCACAACGGCGAGATCAGCGTCAAGAGCGAGGAAGGCGCGGGAACGACTTTCACTGTCGAGCTGCCCGTGGCGACTCGCCGGCAGAAGCTGTTGGAAAGCGCCTGAGCCATTGTTCCCGGATCTTCACTCTCCTCGCCCCGTCTCATGAAAAGGGGGCGAATCTCTGCCCGTACCGGCCCCGCCAGCCTCGTCCCGGGCCCGGCGGTCTTCTCCCGGGACGGGCCCGGCGCGGCGGCGGCCGCGGATCTAAGCGCACGCCCTTTGTAGGAGCGCCAGGATTCCGATGAGAATGAATTTGCCGCCGATCAGCGCCTCGAAGGCCATGCCGGGCTTCATGAGGCGCCGATGGTAGATGTAAAGGTAACCCCACGTGTAGAGGAGCGGGAAGATCATAAAGTAGCCCAGAGGCGTGAGTGCGTCCCCCGCGGTGACGATTATCATGGCGAGAAGAAGCACCCCGGTCAGAACGGCCAGAAGCGTCTTCGTGTAGTCTTTTCCGAGTACGACGGGAATCGTCTCGCGTCCGATGATCTGATCGCCTTGAATGTCGCGGAAATCCGTCACAACGGATCGGATGAAGACCAAACTGAAGACGAACAGGAACGTCACCGCGTAGGCGACGAATCTCTGGATGCTGAGACCCGTCCACACGGGCGGGGAAAACGGTCCGAACGGACTTGCCGCGGCCACCGACGGCAGCAGCGTCAGAAGCACGGCCCACGCCGTTCCGGTGAAGACGTCCTTGCCGCCCGGGAGGTCGATGAGCCTGCGGTGGCGAACGTAAGGAATGAAGCGCCCGGGCGCGGGGGAGAGGCGCAACAGAGCGGCGAGCGACTCCACCAGGAACGTCAAACAGAGAGCCGGCAAACTGATGAAAGCAGACAGGATGAGGGCGGCGATCAGAGACGTGCCCCCGAGCAACGTCAACGCCGGCCCCCATTGCTGGTAGAAGCGCCAGCGGGGAGGGTCGATGAAGTATCCTTTGGCTCCAGTTCGGTACTCGCCATCGGGCCGGACGTCCAGAGAGCTGAGACCGAAGACATAGAGAGCGGCTACCGCTGCCGCCAGAGGCCGGAAAGGGAGCCCCAGCAGGGAGGAACAGCCGTAGACCGCGCAGACAACGCCGAATGCGATGTACAGGTGCGAATTCAGGAAGAACTCCACCAGATCGAAGAGCACCCATTTGGGGGCGCTCGATTCCCTGCGGGAGAACTCCTCCAGGCGCTCGGCCAGGTCGACGATCATCCAGTTCGGCGTGGAAGCGCCGGCTGTAAGGCCGATGGTCTTCACGCCGCGCAGACGCGGGAAATCCAGTTGGCTCGAGTTCTCGACGTGAAAGGTGAGGGTCCCGGTCTCGGCCGCGAGTTGGGCCAGCCGAACCGTGTTGGCGCTGTTTTTCCCCCCAACGACGATCATGGCGTCGACCGCGCGGGCGATCTCAACGGTCTCCTCTTGCCGCCGATTGGTGGAGTCGCAGATCGTGCGGTAAACCACGCATTCCGGCCAGCGCTTCTGGATGAGGCCCAAGAGCCGGTCGAAACGCTCCTGACTTTGCGTGGTCTGGGAAACGACGCATACGCGCTCGAGTTCCGGCAGGGCGGCCACCTCCGCTTCCGTGTTGACGGCGAAGCCCCGTCCGCGGGCAAAACCAAGCAGCCCTTCGACCTCCGCGTGCCCGGGGTCGCCAATGATGAGGACCGAGTCGCCTTGCTCGACGTGACGCGTGAGGAGTCTCTGGATGTGGATGACGTGCGGGCAAGTCGCGTCGACCACCTCATACCCGCATCGGATCAACTCCTCCTTCTCAGCCGGCGTGGCGCCGTGGGCGCGAATCACCACTGTGCCCTCGGGCTCGCGGGAACGCCCCCTCCCAAGCACTCGAATCCCTTTGCCGTCCAGGACTTCGATAACCTGGGGATTGTGAATCAGCGGTCCGTACGTCATGACGGGCTTGCGGCGGCGCCGCGCTTCCTCCAGGACGGTGTCCATCGCCCGGCGTACGCCCATGCAGAACCCCGCTGCTTTTGCCTGGATGATCTTCATCAGTCCCCTAAGCGCGGCCCTCGCGCCCTCATCCGTCGCTGGCGCACATCGCCGCCTGCGAATTCTACCTGATCCCCGAGTCTGCCGCCACCCAATTGGTGCGGGAAACCCGATCTTGCGATCTTGCGGAAAAATCGACGGTCCCGGCGTCATTTCCTTTGCGCCGTGGGGAGCCATGCGGTAGGGTGACTGGATTCCCGGAGCGCTCCCCAAGATGGGGCGTTCCGGGAAATCCCCCGTCACTGTCCCGCCTGTCATGGACCCGTCGGCTTCCGCTCTTCCACTCTCCCCCGGGCAGTTCAAGCGCTCATGGCGTCTGGTCGCCATAGCCGGCTCGTTGGGCACGGCCTACTTCGTCCTCTGCGTGAGCGGAGCGCCTCGCGTGAAGTTTCTCACCGAGCTCGGCGCGAGCGCCTTCCATTTCGGTCTGATCGCCAGCCTGGCGTCTCTCACGATCGTGTTCCAGATCCTAGGCGGGATCCTTGCCAATTACTGCCCGCGCCGCAAGATGACGTGGATCATACTCACCGTTGTTCACCGCCTGGTGTTCGTCGGGGTGTTGGTGTCGCCTTGGCTTTTCGCGGGGGAACGGATCCGGATCTGGTGGATTATCGCCGTACTGTGTCTCCACGACGTCCTGGCCAATGTGGGGACTCCCATGTGGTTTTCATGGATGGCGGACCTCGTGCCGCGCGACGCCATGAACCGTCACTGGGCCAGCCGCCAGCGAATCACCACGGCCGTGAGTGTCGCCGTCTCTATCTTCGTGGCCTTCTCCTTCAGCTACTTTGAGGAAAGCGGCCAAGCGGTTCTCGGCTTTCTGCTCTTGGCCTCAGTCGGCGTCGTGGCCGGTGTCGTTGACGTCCTGCTGTTTCTGGCCGTTCCTGAGCCCGAACACGACCGGCCGGGCAAGTCGGAGATCTGGGAGACGATTACCCAGCCGCTGCGCGACAAGGAGTTCCGCCCTTTTCTTGCCTTTCGCGCGTACTGGGCGTTCGCCGCGGGCATTGCCTGGCCATTCTTCAGTCTCTATGCGATCGACTTCCTGAAGATCAGCGTGCGGGACACGCAACTGATGATGATGGCCGGGCCCCTCGGCGTCCTCGTTTCCACGCGCTTCTGGGGTCTCATGTGCGACACGTACGGCCAACGGCCCATCCTTCAGATGGTGCTGACGGGAAAGGCGATCGCCCCCCTCGCCTTCATGGCGGCGCTGCCGGGTCGAGCCCTCTGTGTCCCGTTCCTGGCCCTCATTCTCTTCTTGGACGGCATGCTCAATTCCGGGTTCTTCCTCTCGACGCAAGGCGTCATGCTCAAGTATACGCCCCGCCAGAACCGCTCGATGTACATCGGGGCCACCAACTTCCTGTCGGTCGGCATCGCCGCCGCCATCGGGCCCCTCTTTGGCGGGGCGCTGATCGACGCGGTGGGCGAATCCCGGTGGTCCATCGGCGTGTACGCGATCTCGGGATTCCATCTCGTCTTTGGAGCCAGCGTCGTCCTCCGCCTTTTGGCCAATCTCCTCGTCTCGCGCCTGCACGAACCGGAGACCCTTCCCTTGCATGTCATCCTTCGGAATATTCGCGCCAGCCATCCGCTGCGCGCGACTCGCGCCGTGTACCAGCTCCATGAAGCCCGCAACGAAGAACAGCGCATGCGCGCCGCGCGTCGCCTTGGCGAACTGGGCTGCCCTCTAGCCATCCGCGAGCTCATTCCCTCGCTCCGGGACGCGAGTCGTCCCGTGCGCCGCGCCGCGGCCGAAGCCCTCGGTCGCATCGGCGCCGCCGAGGCCACGCAGCCGCTCATCCAAGCCCTGTTCGATCCAGAGTCGGGCATCCAACCGCCGGCCGCGCGAGCCCTGGGCCACATCGGCGGCCTCCAGTCGCTCCAGGCCCTCCTCGCCGGCCTCCGGCGCCTGGACAACGAAGCGCTCACCGAAGCCATCGACTCGCTCGTGCGCATCGGCGACAGCGCCGCCATTCTGCCCCTCATTTGCCTCTGCGACGAAGTCGAGGATCCCGCTCTCCGCCGCCATATTGCCGCCGCCTTGGCCAGACTCAGCGAGACGGACTCCATCGAGGAGATCGCCGCCATTCTCAATCCCTCTCGTCCCAACAGTACGGCTCTGCGGCCGTAGGAGCGGGCCGCGAACGTGCGCGCCATTCTGTCGCGCCGGGCTGTGAATCCTGGGCTTTCCGGGACACTTTGCCGCATCACGAGGAGCCTAGTGTCCCAATCTGTCTAAAAAAGCCCATATATGTCCACTGGAGTGCCTTTGGCGGGATTCTTGCTCCGAGCCTTGCGGGCGGGTGTTTGCCAGCGCCTCTCTATTATCTTCCTCTCACTCGTCGCTAAGGCCGGGTGAGCGCGGGGTGGTGGGGCGTTTTACCGCGTCGGGAAGACTCGGCTGTCTCGTCCCCGAGCGGCGCAAAAGAGAAGGGAAGACGGACAGAACCATGGCCATGATCGAGACGAATAAGCTGCGGAAGGTTTTCGGCCCCATCGAGGCGGTCAAAGGCGTTTCGTTCCGTGTGGAGAAGGGCGAGGTGCTTGGCTTCCTCGGTCCGAACGGCGCGGGGAAATCCACGGTGATGCGCCTGCTGACTTGCTTTCTGACCCCCACCGCCGGGACGGCCTCGGTTGGCGGCCACGATATCCTGACCGACTCGATGAAAGTGCGCCGGTGTGTGGGCTACGTCCCCGAAAGCAACCCCGTTTACGGGGACATGACGACCGTGGCGTTCCTGAACTTCATCGCGGAGATGCGCGGTTTTCGAGGTCGGGAACTGAAGAAACGGGTCGACGAGGTCATCGACCGCTGCTGGCTGACGGACGTTCGCAGCCAAGTCACGGATACCCTCTCAAAGGGTTTCAAGCGCCGCGTCGGGCTGGCTCAGGCCTTTCTCCACGACCCTCCCATTCTGATTCTTGACGAGCCGACCGACGGCTTGGATCCGAATCAGAAGCACGAGGTGCGGACCCTCATCAACCGCATGGCGCCGGACAAGGCAACCATCATCTCGACCCACGTTCTCGAGGAGGTCGACGCCGTCTGCACTCGCGCCATCATTATCGCCGAAGGCCGCATCGTCGCCGACGGGACGCCCGCGGAACTCCAGGAGCGGTCTCGCTATCAAGGGGCGGTCCGTCTGACCGTCGAGACGCCGGACACGCGGGGAGCGGAGCAAGCCCTCAACGGCCTGCCCGGGGTCGAGAACGTCGAGATCCTGGGGAAGTCCGACGGCGCGGCCCATTTCTTTGTTTTCCCGAAACGCGGGGAGAGCATATTGAGCGGCATCGTGAAGTTGGCGAACGAGAAGAAATGGAAAATCGAGGAGATGAGCGAAGAGACCGGCCATCTCGACGAGGTCTTCCGCGAAATCACAACCAAGGGGGGCAAGCATTCATGAGCTGCACCGTTTCGATTCTCAAACGGGAGCTGAAGGGCTATTTTGCCACACCCGTGGCTTACGTCTTCATTATCATATTCCTGTTCCTGACGGGCCTTTTCACCTTTCAACTGGGAGGGTTCTACGGCGACGGCAACGGCCAGGCCGACCTGGGCGCCTTTTTCGTGTGGCACCCGTGGCTGTACTTGTTTCTGATCCCCGCCGTCGCCATGCGCCTGTGGGCTGAGGAGCGCAAGAGCGGCACCGTTGAACTCTTGCTCACCCTGCCCGTGAGCTTGACGCAGGCCATTCTCGGCAAGTTCATCGCCGCATGGCTTTTCATCGGCATCGCCCTGGCGCTGACCTTTCCGACCGTGCTGACCGTGATGTACCTCGGCGACCCGGACATGGGCGTCATCGGCGCGAGTTACCTCGGCTCCTTCCTGATGGCCGGCGCTTTCCTGGCCATCGGGATCTGCATGTCGGCCTTGACCAGCAATCAGGTGGTCAGTTTCATCATTGCGGTCGTCGTCTGCTTCCTGCTTATTCTAGCCGGACATGAACCCGTCCTGGCAGCCTTCAGGGGCTGGGCGCCCAACTGGTTGGTCGACGCGATCGCCTCGGTCAGCTTTCTCACGCACTTCAGTCTGATTCAGCGCGGCTTGATCCGCGCAACCGACCTAGTCTTCTTCGTAACCCTCATCATCGGCTGGCTCATCGCCTGCGGCGTCGTCTTGGAGATGAAAAAGGCGGAATAGCCAACGAAGAAGAGGCGGGAGGGCCGGCTCTTGGCCGCCCTGCAACGTTGACAGGGAGAGAGAAACCCAATGCCCAGAAAATTCACTTCCATTAGCGGACTCGTTATGATCATAGCCATTGTGCTGGCGGTGAACTTGATTGGCGCACTCCTCTTCAGTCACGCCAAGTTCGACATGACGGAGGAGAAACTCTTCACTCTTTCCGACGGGACGAAAAGGGTTCTCGCCTCTCTGGAGGAGAACGTCCGCGGCACAGTCTTCTTCTCGAAGAAAGCCATCGGCGAAGACCCGTTGTTCAAGCTCTTCGCCGACCGCGTGGTCCAGATGCTGCGGGAGTACGAAGCCGCATCCGAGGGGAAACTCGCCATCGAGATCATCGACCCTCGCCCGGATACCGAGGAGCAAGAGTGGGCGGAACGCTACAACTTGCAGGGCATTCCGGGGCCCACCGGCGAGCCGGTCTATCTCGGACTGGTTCTCAAAGACGAGAGCGGCCACGAGGAAGCCGTTCCATTCTTCAACCCCGAGCGTGAAAACACGCTCGAGTATGACGTCTCGAAAGCCATCTACAGCATTGCCCACCCCGCCAAGAAGAAGG
>DATKZW010000748.1:0-2397 GCA_035527775.1 Sumerlaeia bacterium
AGGAGCTTTCTGCACGTTCCGCTGAATTTCGGCTAGGTCATGGCAAGGAGGTCGATTATGGCAAATCTCACGAAAGCATTAGTGATTCTCTCAGCGTTGGGCTTTGTGCTGGCGGTTGCCTTGGCGCTCATGGGCGGCTCGCTGCTGGGCGTCACCACCGAGGGGTACTCGCGGGCGTGCACGAATTTGGCGTTGCTCGCCATAGCCCTATCGCTGACTTCGGGGAAGAAGGGCGGCTAGATCCAGCCCGTTTGGCGGCGCCCGTTTTCTCTTGCCCAGGCGGCATGTCCGCGCCATAGTGCGCCGGAGAAGGTCTGTGCTTTCCCAGGGCGGAAGGGGGGTGTAACACGCATTCCGGGATCCCGTCTTCCGCGAGCATTGCTGCAGTTGGCGAGCTCCGCCGGGGAAGAACAAGAACCAGGGAACCATACACGTGGGGCCGCGCATTGCAGGAATCGCATTGGTGGCGCTGTTGCTGATCGTCGCGACGTGGGTGGCGATCCAGGGGCGCCGGTACGACCCCGGTCTGTATGGGTTCATCCCACCGGAGAGGGGCGAAGCCGGCGCGGCAGTCCGGGGCGCGGAAGACCGGGAGGTTCCTTCGCCCTCTGAAGGCGTGCAAGCGACCGTCTCGGAAGCGAAGCGCCTGATCCCGGAATCGCTCCTGCCGCCGATCGGGGAGAATGACCTCTACCAAGCGTCGGGCGGGCCCGCGCATTATGACCGCGGCGCCATCTATGAGAAGATCGACGGGGCGGCGCCCGAGTACCTGGAATTGGGTTTCCGCGAGCTGATGACCCAGGCGTATGCGTCCCGTGCGCCCGACTCCTTCGGCTGTGAGGTTTTCGTCTACGACATGGCGTCGAGCGAGAATGCCGGTCGGATCTACCGAAAGCAGCGCGGCGAAGGGCTCGAGGACGCGGCGGTCGGCGATTGGGCCGAAGCGGGGTCGGGCTGCCGTTTCGGGGCCACGTGGTTTTTCCACGAAGGCCCCTACTACGTGACGGTCCTTAACTCGGACGAGGGCGAAGGCGCCGAGCGCTTTTCCGAAGCCCTTGCGCGCGGGGTGGCTGAGCGGATCCGGGCCGTCTTGACCCGAGAGAGCGGGTCTGCCGCGGGAGAGCGCGCGGAGTGAGTAACCTCCGAAGGGCAATGAAGAGCGTTGTGGCGGCAACGCGGCGCCGCCCCCGCGTCTCCCCGGTGTGTGACGCTGCCAACCTTGGCCTTGCCAGGTAGGGTTTGATGATGGAGGAAGGGCCCCATGTGGGGAACGCGGATCGCCGCGATTTCCTGAAACGATTGGCCGGCGCAGGGGCGATCGTCGCGGGAAGCGGCGTTGCGGCGCTCCTGCTCCGCGACCGTGAGACCGGATCGGACGGCGGACGGGCGGGAGAGGCCGGTGCGGCGCCGCAACTGGCGCGCTACGCGGTCGAGTTGCCGCCCGGAGCGCCTCGCATGTCCATCGCGCGCGGCAGCGACGCGCCGGCCATGGTGCGCGCTGCGATGGAAGGGATGGGGGGAGTTGGGCGCTTCATTCAGAAAGGCGACGTGGTTGTCGTGAAGCCCAACGTCGGGTTCGATCGCTCGCCCCGGCTGGGCGCCACGACCTCGCCTGAAGTGGTGGGAGCCGTGGTGGCGTTGTGCCGCGAGGCGGGAGCCGCGCGCGTCATCGTCGCGGACAATCCGATCAACAATCCCGAGGGGAGTTTCCTGAAATCCGGCGTTGGGCCGTCCGTCGAGGAGAACGGCGGGGAAGTCCTTCTGCCCGCCGCCCGGCACTTCCGTGAGATCGAGATCGGCGGCGAGGTCCTGGAACGCTGGGAGTTCTTCTACGAACCTTTCAGGCGGGCGACGAAGGTGATCGGTCTGCCCACCGCGAAGAGCCACAACCTGAGCGTCGCTTCGCTGGCGATGAAGAACTGGTACGGGCTTCTGGGTCGGGGCCGCAATCGTTTCCACCAAGCCATCGACGCGGCGATCGTCGATTTGGCGAGCCTGGTGACGCCCACGCTCGTCGTGCTCGACGCGACCCGCCTGCTCGTGCGCAACGGCCCGACGGGCGGAAGCCCGGCGGACGTGAAACCGGGCCACACGATCGCCGTGAGCGCCGACCAAGTGGCGCTCGACGCGTTCGGGCTCGAGTTGCTCGGCAAGACTCCCGCGGACGCGCCTTGGCTCCGACGGGCCGAAGAGCGCGGGCTCGGCACGGGAGATTGGCGGAGCCTTTCGCCGCGAGACGTCCAGGTTGGGTGAAGGAAGGGCCGGGCTCCGGTCATCGGTGAGCCGGACTCCGGTCATCGGTGAAACCGCCCGCGGCTCTTGAGGAGTCGTCATCGCGGGCGTCACATCGGAACAAACGAGACCGTCAACCGAGTTCGCCTTTTCCTCCCACTGAGG
>DATKZW010000749.1:0-2347 GCA_035527775.1 Sumerlaeia bacterium
AAGCCCGCCTACCCATCGGTCGGCTGGCACAGTTTGATCCACGACCAGGACTTCGAGGACCGTCCGCTCCAGATCGCCGGACGCCAGCTCAAGCGCGGCCTTTTCGCGCACGCGCCCAGCGAGGCCAGCTACTTCCTCGGCGGAGAATACGCGCGCCTGGAAGCCTCGGTCGGCGTCAGCGACACGGCGGCGGACGCCAGAGCCGCTCGGAGCTCCGCGGCCCTCACGCCCTTGCCCCAGATGTAAACGGGCGCGCCGTAGCGGTCGACGTGGAGCGGCACGCGAAACCGTCCGTTTTCGTGCGGGACGGCCACCGGCTCGCCTTTCTTGTTCGTGAATGCGACCCGGGCGGGATCGATCGTTAACTCGACGGAGCGGGTCGATTCGCCGTCGCGCAGGACGCCCGGGAAGCAAATGGCAAAGGGACGGCCGTCTTTGCTCTCGAAAAGGTACGCGCTCGCGTCGGTGTCGCCGATCGCGACGCGTTCCAGGAACGCGCCCGTCATGGCGAAGGGCGCGTCGGGAAAGGTCATTTCGTAACGCACCGGGAAGCCTCTGGGCAGTCCCATCCCGGCGGCGAAATGGGCCGAGTAGTTCGCCACGCAGCCCTCCGTCGATTGGCCCCAGCTTTCCGTGGCAACCGTAGACGGGTCGTAGGTGTATCCCCTGTCGCGGAGTTTCCGCCGGATCTCCTCTCCGAACCGATTCTCGGGCTGGGTCCCGAAGAGAACGAGGTGGCGGTCGCCGAGGCGCTCGCCCGCCGCTCGCAGGAGGGACGCCATCGGCTCCTTTTCGAGGTCCGCGTCGGGGGGCCGCGCGCCGAAGTAGTTGATGATGAGCGCGGCATCGGCGCCCAGTTCTCGCGTTTCCTCGGGCCATCGAGAGGAGACCTTGCGCTCCATCGCGACGAGTTCTGCGGCGTTGAACCCGCCCCACTCGAAGGTTTTCGCCCGCTCGGGATTCGCGAGAAACTGCAGTTCCCACGCGTAAGGATGGCTCAGGAAAACCAGACGCTTGAGTTCCTTGAGATTCCCCGAATCCTCCGGAACTGTGGCGGAGCTTTTCCCCCGCAGTTTCTCTTCGAGAAAACCCAAGAGGGCCCGATTGAAAGCGTCGGCCAACTCCTGCTGCACCCAGTGGCCGCATTCGGCAAAAACGTGGAAAGTCGCGTCCTTCGCCGGAAGCGACTCGGCGAGCGCGACGGCCTCGGGATCGTCTTGCTTGATCTTGCCCCATCCCGCGGCGACGGCCAACAGCGGAACGTGGCAGAACTTCCCTTCGGGGCGAGCCAGGTCCCTGGGGTCCGGATAGCGCGCCGCCCGCTTCATGAGTTCCTCGTCGCGCTTCAGCTTGTCCCATTCCCGGCACATCTTCATGTTGAATTCGCTGGCGTAGATCCACGGCAATCCCAGTTGCTTGAGTTCGTCCTTGTGCTTCTCGTAGAACGCGAGCGCTTGGGGGGTGGCGCGCTCGGGTCCAAGGCGTTGCGCGTCCTGGAATAGGAGATAGCCGGCGTCGGCCAAGACGACTCCTTCAACGGCCTCGGGTCTTCCGAGGAGCATTTGGAAGACGTGACTCGCGCCGGCGCTGTGCCCGCCCACCACGCACTTCTTCACGCCGAGGGAATCGAGCAGCGCCCAAATGTCATCGACGTCTTTGGCCGCGCTCGCCGCCTCGGTCGGATCGCTGCCGCCCATTCCCGCCCGATGGGGACAGATGACGCGATATCCCGCCCTGACGAGCGGCGGTATCTGCTTGTCCCACGCGCCTTCCGCCACAATTGCGCCGTGCACGAGCACAACCGTCGGGCCGGCCCCTTCGTCAACGTAGCAATAACGGCGCCCCTCAATCTGGATCGCTCTCACTTCGACCGAAGACCTCCTCTCGTCTCCCGGCGCCCCCGCTTCATCCGCGTGAGCGCGTGCGATCATGCCGGGGCACAAACCCGCGGCGAAGGCCGATACGATCGCTGCCGCTATTCTTGATGCCATCCGCAGACCCATTCCTGGCACGAACATAGCCGTCACGCCGGACGAGCGGAGCAATCATCGAGACGCTCCAGGAGAAGTCAAAGCGCGACAAAGTCGCGACAGCCTGACGAAGTCGCGACTTGCCGCGACCGCCGCGGCGAACTCCTAGCGTTCCTTGATGGAAAACCGTTTCGTCGCGTCGATCCGCTTGCCTTCTACGATCACGTGAACGCTCTCGATCGCCAACTCGCATTCGAGCGACGCCCCTCGGCTGATCTTGTCGCCGTGGGGCGCGTGGAAACAAAACGAACACCTGCCATCGGGGGGAAGGCTCGATCCGCTGTAGGCGTCGTAGCCGACTTCTTCTCGCAGCCCCT
>DATKZW010000750.1:0-8145 GCA_035527775.1 Sumerlaeia bacterium
CAGGCTGCGAGTCCGGGGGCGAAACTTTACGGACGGCGGCCGCTCTGCTCAGCATGTCAGACAGAGTCAAAGTGCTCTACTTGATTGAGCGGCTGGCGCGGGCCGGGACCGAGCTGCACGTGCTCCAAGTGCTCCAGCGCCTCGACCGCTCGCGCTTCGAGCCGGTCCTGTGTTGCCTCAGCGAAGAGACGACGGACAAGTCCCTGCTGCCCAAGGACGTTCCCCATCGCCTCCTCGGGGCGGGGTGGAACCTCGTTCGCCCGAGGACGTATCTTGTCTATCGCCGACTGCGCGAACTCATTGCCCGCGAGAAGCCCGACGTTCTCCACTCGTTCCTATTCGTAGCCAACGTCCTGGGGTCCTTCGCCGCCCGGCGAGAGAAGACGCCGTGCGTGGTCGCCTCGCGCGGCCGGATGGGAATCGAGTGGAAGGCCCATTTCCTCCACAGACTGGCGCAACGGGCGGCCAACCGGCGTTGCGATCTCCTCATCTGCAAAACCCAAGCCATGGCGCGCGAAGTCGAGCGCCTGGAAGGGATGCCGCGCGAGAGAATCCGCGTCATACCGAACGGCGTGGAGATCGACCGTTTCGTCTTCCAGCCCGGCGCCGCGGCGGAGAATCGCCGTTTGCTCCAGGAGGAGCACGGCATTTCGGCTGATGGTCCCCTTGTGATAGCCGTCGGCAATCTCAAACCGGTAAAAGGTCACCGCACGTTGGTCGAGGCGGCGGCGGCGCTGGTCGACTCCTTTCCGCGTTTGCAGGTGGCCATCGTCGGAAAAGGGGAAAGCGCCGCCGAGCTGCGCGACGCGATCCGCTCCCGCGCGCTGCCTCGTCACGTATTCCTGCCCGGGAACTTCGAAGATGTTCGGCCTTGGATGCGCGCGGCCGACGTCTTCGTGGCGCCTTCCCTGAGCGAAGGCATGCCGAACGCCGTCCTCGAAGCGATGGCCATGGGGCTGCCCGTCGTCTTAAGCAACATTCCGGGACACGTCGAAGCGGCGGGCCCCGACGCCTGGTATTTCCAGCCACAAGACGCCGAAGGACTCGCCCGGGAGTTGGCCGACGCCTTGGCCTCTCCCAATCGACGCGCCGAGCGGGGGCGCGCGGGCTGCGAGCGAGTCCGCGCGCAAATGTCCGTCGACGCAATGGTCCGACGGATCGAGTCTCTCTACTGCGAACTGGTCGGAGAGAGAAGGCCGTGATCCGCGGCCGGAAACGGGAGCGCGGTCATCGCCTTAGCATCGGCCCCCATCTGGCGGCCAGAGCCTGGCGGCGGCTTCGCGCCGAAGCAAGGCGATTGGTTCGCGTCCGAAGACCTGCGTTGTCAGGCCGTTGTGATGAGTCGTTCCGAGGAATATCGGCAGAGAAGAGCCAAAAGCAATATGGCGGAGAGTCTGGGATTCGAACCCAGGATGGAGGAAACCCCCATACTGCCTTAGCAGGGCAGCGCCTTCAGCCACTCGGCCAACTCTCCGCACGGCTCTCTTCGAGCGCCGGCGCGGCGTCTCTCTTGTTGGGAGCAAGAGGCGGCCGTGGCCGGCGCGGGTGGGTGTGAAAGAACAGGCCGCCGCGTCCGGAGCCGCGAACATCGACGCGGGGCGTACGGGCGGTCTCGGCATGGCCTCTTGCGGGGAGAAACCGCCTTTGCCGCGTGGCGGTGGGGGTGGGATTCGAACCCACGGAACTTTCGTTCAACGGTTTTCAAGACCGCCGCCTTCGACCGCTCGGCCACCCCACCGCGCCTGGCCTTGCCTGCGATTGCGAGGTCGGGCCAAAGGACAGGGCTATGTGTCTACCAGAGGCCCACCGCCCTGTCAACCTGGAATCGGCGGCAGGCATGGCGGCGCGCATGCGGCGAGTCGTTGGCGTCGGGTTGCGGAAGGGAGTATTCGCCAAATTCTCGGACAGTTCTCGAGGCCGAAGCCGGAGCCCCCGATCGAGAGCGCGCGTCTCCGCGTCGCGATTTCGACACTGCGTTCCCGCCTACTTGGCCGGCGCCGACAGGATCTCGACATCCTTGAACTTGACGCGCATGTCCTGACCGCCGTGCATTTGGAGGGCGATGTGGCCTTCCGTGCGGCCGGGGTCGTCTTTCAACTCCGCCGTCTTCGCGCCGTTCAGGTGCACGACGATCCGCCGCCCGTGAGCCGAGACGGTCATCTCGTTCCAGTCCTCAGGGCGGAAGCGCTGCTCGATGAGATTCGGGTCGGGCTTCACGACCCAGCCGCGGCCGCCCGTTTCGTAGAGCCCGCCGATCTCGCCGCTCGGGGCGATTTCCGCCTGGAAGCCGTTGACGCCGACGGCCTGCTCGACCGGGTCCACGCGGAAATAGAGCCCGCTGTTGCCCTCGACCGCGCGAAACTTGAGCCGTACGGTGAAGTCCTTGTAGCGCTTGTCCGTCACCAGGAGGCCGTGGCGGGATTCGGACTTCGCGCTCGTGCCGACGATGACGCCGTCCTTCACTTCCCACTGGCCCCCCGGCATCGTGTGCCAGCCGGTGAGCGTCTTGCCGTCGAACAGCCGCTCCCACGTCCGCTTGCCGAGGTCCTTGATGCGAAGGTTGCGCCAGCGGACCTGTTTACCGGCCATGTCCTGGTTCGCGCCGATCCCATGCACCTGAAGGCCGACGAAGCCCTCGAGCGTCATCGAGTCCACGAGGTCCGCCGCCGGAACGTCGTTGATCCACGTCCGGAAGCGATCGCCGATCGCCTCGATGCGTAAGTGGTTCCAGTCGCCGGCTTTGAACGCCTTGCGCGCGGGTTCGTTGTTGCTGAGGTCGTTGAGCCAGCCGCGGCGCGCCTCGTCATAAATCCCGGCGGAATAGGCGCGCGGCGACGGGTCGATCTCGACCTGGTAGCCGTGGACGCGGTAGTTGTTGTAGTCCTTCAGGCTGTTCGAGCGGATCTGCACGCCCGAGTTCAGGCCCTCGTCGACCTTGAATTCCAACTCGAGGATAAAGTCGCCGTACGTCTTTTCCGTGCAGAGAAAACTGTTCGGCGTGTTCGGCACGGCCGTGCCGACGATGGCGCCGTCCTCGACCGCGTACTTCGCCTCGCCGTTCTTCTGCGTCCATCCCGCCAGCGTCTTGCCGTCGAAGATCGGCGCGAAGCCGTTCGGCTCCTTGCCGCCATCCTCCGCGCCCCGCGCCGAAGCGCCGGCAAGAGCCAGCGCCAGCGTGAGCGCAAGGCCCGCGACGAGCCCTTCAGTCATACGCATCATGATGTCGCACTCCTTTCCGGTTCCGGCGCGTCCGCCGAGTTGGAGTGAATCGCGCTTCCTCCGGGTCTGAACGTTTTCCCCGCCGAAAGATGAGCGCCTTTCTTTCATTCAACTCGCAGCTCCGCCTCTCCCTTCGAGGCAACCGACTTCGGGCACGCGGGTGGGCCGTTCGCGTCTGGACCCTCTTTCCGGGGCTATTCACGATCGGGCAAGGCGCCCCGCGACTTCTGTCCAGTGTGCCGCGCAGAGGCTCTCGTGTCAAGCCGTCACAACGGCGCGAGCTAACCGTTCTCCCCGAGGAGTTTGCGAATCCACTCAATCATCTCGTCCCGAATCGCGTCGAGATCGCCGGAGACGTCCATTTCGGCGATGAATGCGCGAGCCTGCGCGGCGGCGTCTTTCGCCGCGGCGTCGCCGCTTTTCTCCGCCTCGGCGACGGCTTTGCGGAGCGTGGCGAGGTAGCGCAGGTCGTCGATGCCTTCGCGGTAGCCTTCCCATTGAATTGTGTCAACGCCGCCGTCGATGGTGGGGTAGACGAAGTTGTGTTGGCGCCAGGGTTGGATGTTGAAGTCGTTCCAGCCGTGGTAATAGATGTAGGTCATGCCGCCGTCGTAGTCTTCGCGATCGAGGAGGAGTCCGTAGTTCCGGCGATAGACCTCGGGGTCCTCGACGCCGGCCTGGGGGTTTCCGTAGCAGAAGATCTTGTGATCCTTGCTGTGCCAGAGCGCGGCTTCGTCCTTGGAGGGCGTGAAGGCGCAGACAAGGAGGTCCTGGAGATCGCCGATTAAGGGGAAATTGCTGTTGCGGTAGCCGGCGACGAAGGTCTTTCCGCCCGCTTGGTGGATCTTCTCGAATTCGGCGCGCTGTTGCTTGAGGACTTCGCCCCGGGCTTCGTCGCGGCCGTAGAAGTAGACGTCCTCGAAGCCGAATCCCTTCGCGATTTCGATGATCTCCGTTACGGTCTCGGTCGTGACTTGGCTCGCGTAGGCCGTGAGATAGTAGAGGTGGTCGTTCTTCATGCCGACTTCTTCGCGCATCTGCAAGACCGTCGGCAGGAGTTCGAACTTGACGCCCACCGTCGGGTTGTCGATGCCGTGTGCGAGAAGGTTTTCGAACTCCCAGCGATACTGCGCCAAACTGCGGTTCGTGAAGTGCGCGCCGCCTTCGCCATTCGGGAAGAGGTGGCTTCCCCAATGAAAATAGACGCTCGATTCGAGAGGATTCGGTTCGAGATTGAAGGGCAGCGCTTCGAGGCGAAGGTTCAGCGTCTCGATCTCGGGATCGCCGAAGTCGACGACGATCTTCCCCTCGTAGACGCCCGCGCGCGCCGCCTCGGGGATTCTCACCGTGACCCAGAACTGCTTGATCCGGTGCTTGGGAACCCGCACCGGCTGCAAGGTCTTGGCGTCTTTGATGGGACAGACCGTGGCCAGATACTCGCCCTCCTCGTCGCGCTCGGCGCCGCTGACGCGCTTCCATTGGACTCGCCCGTCGGGGAAGCGGAGTCTGACGTAGTTGTCCTTCGTGCGCTCGTCCACCTTGACGAGGTCGTCGTCCTTGAGGAGGAGCTCGGGCAGGAAAACACGCCGCCCCTCGTTCTTGATGTCGCGGCTGCCGCTCTGATACCAGCATTTGACCGCGCGAATGTCGACGGCGGCGGCGGGGATAACGCCCGCGGGGCCCTTCAAGTCCGTCGCGGTCACGCCGACCACGACGTTGCTCTCGAGAGGGAAGACGGCGAAGGACGCGGGTTCGTACTCGCCGCGGCATCCGCGGATGGAGATCGCGTCGGAGATCTCCTCAGGCGCATCGGAGACGGGGAGCAGTTTGCGGTGCGTGACGGCTTTCACCGGATAAACGAGCAGCTTCTGCCCCGGGCGAGCGAGGCGGTCCATCTGCGCGGGGAGTCGCTTGCGAGCGATGGAGCGCGCGGCGTCCTGCCGGACCGTGCGCCATTCGTCGAAAACGGACCGGGCTTCCATGAAGCGCTTCGAGAAAGCCTCGCGGTCGAGCGAGGGACCTTGGCGCACGGCCTCCTGCACGGGCCGCAGCTTCTTCTCCAAGGTTTCGACCTTGGTCCGCAAGCGCTGGACGGTGGACTCGTCGATCTTGGCCTCATCGAGGAGTGTGCGGACCTCGTTCGTCCATCTCCCCAAGACGCTCTTTTCCAGGCCGGCGGCGTAGCTGTCGCCGAACATCAGCAGGCCGAACTTCTCGGGCTGATGGAAGCTGCTCTGAACGGGCGACCAGGCGGTGAGATCGGTCTTGCCCCCCGCGCGGCGCTGGCGACACACATTGATGCGCCATACGGAACCTTCGGAAGGAACTTCTTCGAATACGGCGAAGGGGATGGTGAAAAGGAGAGTCCAGTTGTCCTCGCCGACCTTGGCGTCGACGCTCCAGGATTCCTTGCGCCGGCCCCAGGTCGAGGCCGGTGACCAGTCGTTCCCCGTCGCCTCGTAGCGCGCGCCTCTGGAGTTGGCTGCGAAGTGATAGTAGATCTCGCCCCCTCCTTTGGGGCTGATGAACACCTCGACGTCGTCGTCGGAGAAGATGGAGGAGTCGCCGTGCTTCTGCGCCAGGGCCACGATCGAGCCCACGCTGGTCTCTTCGCACTCGACGGCCACGTAGAGGTTGGCGTCGTCGTAAAGAACGGTCGCGCGCGTCTGCGCGTCCGCGCGCGCGTCCCCGGCGTCGAAGAAGGGCGCCATGCGCTGCTCGCTCGGAACTCCGCCCCAATCGAGCGTCGTCGTCGGCGCCTGGTCCGTTCTTCGCGCCTGAACCACCCTCACGGTTCGCTGTGTCTCACTCGGCGACGCGGCAACGGCGGCGCCGAGCGCGACGCCGAGAAAGGCGGCGGCCGCCAAAGGATATCTGCCCGCTCGCCGCAGGGCGCGACGTTTCCGCCCAGTGTAGCGCATTGCTGGTTCCTCCTTGTCGTTGGTTGGCGTCGAGGCGCCGGCATCGCCCGTTCCCGAACGCCGGATAAGCGCAACTGCGAACCCCGCGCCCTCGCCGGGGGATGGGAAAGGCCTCACAGCCGAGGGCGACTGTGCCACACCCTCACAGCCGAGGGCGGCTGTGCCACCCCTCAAGGCCGATGGCGGCTGGGTCATGTCCTGACAGCCGAGGGCGGCGGTGCTACACGTTGCCTCCACACCGACGCGCTCTCACAGTCCCAACCCTTGACCCGCCAGCTTGAGCGGGCCGCTTGCTTTCTCGAGGTCGGCGGCCAGGAGAATCAAAGCGGCGCCGTAGATCTTCACGTTGCGAACCAGGTGCCGAATCGGCAGGCACTCGTCCGCCTGGTGGGCGAGGTTCTTCTCTTGCGCGGGGTAGACGGGACCGAAGCTGACGGCGTTGCGGAAGGCTTTGGCAAAGGTCGTGCCGCCCATGGTTCGCAGCGCGGCCGGATCGTGGGTGACGCGAGAGAACGCCCGTTGGAGCGACTGGATCAGGTCCGGATGCTTCTTGGGATCCACATAAAGCGGCTCCTTCGGGGCATTGTTGAAAGAGACGTCCGCCTCGAGACCGGCGTCGTTGGCCCAGGCCGCAACGGCGGCGCGAGCCTTCTCGAGAACCATGTCCGAGGTCTGCCCGTAGGTCGGACGCACGTTGACGATGGCCGTGGCGCCGCGTTTGTCCATTTTCAGAATGCCGAGGCTGCCGGTTGTCTTGCCCAGATACTCGTGCTCGGCGGCGATGCCCAGGCCGCTCCCGTCGTGCGGTTCGCACGACCGGCCCAGGAACTCGGCCGCGCGCGCCAGGGGCTCGGGGAGTTCGGGGAGCGCGGGAAGATACTGCAACGCGTCGATCAGCGCGTTGTGGCCCTTCTCGGGCGTGCTGCCGTGAGCGCTCTTGCCCAGAAAGGTCACGTGCACCCGCCGCGTCTCCCTCTCCGGGTCCGTGTCCATGCGCACGGGGAAAGTGTCGGCCGTCGGGTGGGTCTTGAGAAACGCCTCAACGCATCGCGTGAGCGTCTCGGAGACCCCTCTTGCCTGGCCGCGTCCCACCTCGAAGGCGATGTCCCCGCGGTTCGGCACGATGTTGGAGCGTTCCCCCCCGGTCAGACTGTGGAACTTCAGAGGGCAAGCGCCTGAGTCGAGATCGTCCGGCCAGCGGATCTCGATCTTGAGATCCACCATTCCCTTTTCACCATTCACGATCGGGAAATCCGAATCCGCCACGATGCACATGTGGGGGGCAGGCTCTTTCCGCAAGTACTCTTCCACGTCGCTCCACTCGCCCGTCTCTTCCTGCGAGGCGATGATGAGGCGAACGGTTCGGCGGAACGGGACGCCCAGGCGCTTGACCGTGTGCAAGGCGTAAAGCATCTGGATGATGGGCCCCTTGTCGTCCTGAGCTCCGCGGCCATAGATCGTGCCGTTCTCAACCATGCCGCCAAAGGCAGGATAATTCCAACCCTCGCCCGACGGCACCACGTCGATATGGAGGGGCAGACCCACGACCTCGGGCCCGCCCGGCTCCTCGATCACGAGGACGCGGCTGTCGTAGTTGCGGCACTCGAATCCCATCTGTCTGGCGAGCCCGCTCAGGACGGAGAAGGCCCGCGACAATTCGTTGCGGAACAGGCGCTGCTCGTCCGGATCGTCCGAGCCGCTCACGGTGTGGAACATGAGCAGACTTGCCAGCTTCTCGACCATCTCGGCCTGACTGTCGTGGATCAATTGCTCCATCAAGAGGTAGTATTCGTCGAACTTCGAGCTCAAGAGGGGCGCTCCTTCCGGGTGACGCGAGGTCAGGGAGGCCGGACCGGGCCGCCGAGCCGCCTCTAGCGCCGGATGGGGCCTTAGCGTATAGGGGGAAGAAGGGAAAAGCAAGGGGCGAGTAGCCGGGGCCCCGCAGGGGGAGTTGGGCGAGCTGCCTCATAATAAAAGCTACCGAAGGAGGGGGGGAGAAAAAGGA
>DATKZW010000751.1:0-5850 GCA_035527775.1 Sumerlaeia bacterium
CTTCCTGAACGATGACAATCCCGCCGACTTCGTCGCCATGGCCGCAGGCGGTCAGCCAGACAACCGGGCCGGGCTTGGGACTTCTTGCCGACATCAGAGGCAAGCGTCGTCGCGACAAGTCGGACCCCGTCAGAATCTTGAGGAAGGAGTATCTGATTCTGACAGGCTCTCTGCCGGATGCTGGTCTGTTGCCTCCCATAAGCGCATCCTCTTCCGCGCCAACCGGCAAGGTCATTTGCAGCCGAAAGGGCCCTTGGCTCCCTGCCTAACGGGCGCTCAGACGGTTCGACTTCCGACGCCGCGAGTGCGCGGCGCGAAAACCGCGAAAAGAGCGAAGACGGCGACGTTCCCAAGAAACGCCCAGAAGCCGTAGTGAACGGACCACGGACAATAGAGCTTCTCGGGCAGCAGAAACGCCAGCCAGACGATGACGCCCGTGCCGGTGAGAATCCCGGCGATCGCTCCCGCCGCCTTTCCTTTGCGAATCCAAAGAACGTCGGCGATGAGCGCGACCGTCATTCCTCCTCCTCCTTCCAGACGAGGCGGTACGCCGCGACGACGATCGCGAGCTGGACCGCGTACCAACCGACGGCCCACAGGTAGAGGACCGGGAACCCGAGAACCAGGTCCGCCTTGTTGAACGGTAGAATGCCCGGCCCATGGCTAAACAGGAAGCTCACGGCATAAGCCAGGAAAAGAACGATCCCCCACTGCTTTCTGGTCATGGACTATGCTCCCTTCCCGGAGTCAGAGTCTCACCTGGATGGTGTTTTTCGGCTCCATGAACAGACCGTCGTCCGCGACGAACATCGTTCGAAGACTGAAGGGATCGGTGGCGGTCCGCTCGATCCGCCGGCCGTTGACGGTCATCTCGCGCACGCCCGTCTGCGCGCCGTTCGGGTTCGAGATGTGCAGTTCGACCCTTTTCCCGAGATAGGGAAACGCGGCGCGGAGCTCGCGGAACTTGGACGGGACACAGGGATCGATGGCCAGTCCGTCCAGCATGGGGCGGACGCCGAACATCCAGTCGTAGACCATGCGGAGCCCGTAAGCGATGCTGCCGGTCAGGAAAGTCAGTCCTCCCCGGTGAGGGAAGAGCGGCGCGCGCTGCCAGCAGTTGACCACCGCGTAGGGAGGCGTAAGCGCCTTCTCGACGGGGTGTTTCTCTTGGTCGTAGGGCAGGAGATAGCCGATGACCTCGTAGAGCAGATCGCCGCGACCGGCGACGGCCAGAGCGCGACCGAGAAACCCATGGGAGCCTTGATTGTAGGCGTTGGCGTTCTCCCAGAGACCCTCGGGCAGGTCGCCGCTTCCGCCGCGCCCGACGCGCTCGATGGGGATGTCGCCCATGGCGGGATAGAGCAGGCGATAGCCCTGTTCGCATCGCAGCGTATCGAGTTCTTTGAGAACGGAATCGACGAGGTCTGGGACGGCGACTCCGGAGCTGATAGAGAACCAACAGGCCGGTCCGTAGACGCGGCGGCGGCCGTCGGGGTCTTTGTCGGAGAAGAGCCAATGGCCGTCGTCGTTGAACACGCTGTTGAAGTATCCCTCCGCGTTGAAGGCGTGGGCGCGCAAGTTGTCCCGAAGGGCGGCGCGCTTTTCCGCGTACTCGTCGAGGAGAACGGCGAACCGGTCGCTCAGAGGATGGCCCCGCGCGCGCAAGTGTTCGAGCAGCGCGGACATTTGGGTCAGAGCGATGACGGTCTGATTGCTGACCGTCACGCTCTCGCCGCGTCCCCGGAGGCCGGCGCGGTTCACCGAGTCGAGCCAGTCCCCCTCGCCGATCTTGCACAGACCGTGCTCGCCCAAGTGGTCGTCGCGAATGAAGTAATCCAGGGCGCGCAGCGCGTGGTCCAGGACCGTGTCCTCGGCGTCGCTGTCCAGCCAGGGCAAACGGCGGTCCAATAGATCGAAATCCTTCGTGAAGCAGAGGAGCTCATAGAGGAGTTCGATGAACCAGTTGCCCGCGTCGACGTGGCCCCGCATGTCGTGCTTGCCCCGGCGTCCGAGGGCCGAGTACTGGCGAGGAAACCAGCCGTCGGATCGCTGGCACGCGACCATGGTTTCGATAATCTCGCGGCTCCACGCCGGATTGAGCGGAACCATCGCCGTGAAGTCGTTGGCGCTGTCGCGCGAGCCGCGCATGCCCGACGGCCAGCCCCGGTCGAGCGAACAGACCCACTCCTGCTGAAGCGGAAGCCATTCGTTTACGTAGTGGTCGAGGAGGGGATCGGGGGTCTCGATGCGGCGGATGCCAGCCAGTCTCTCGAAGACCGCGTCGATCTCGTCGCGGCCGGCGCGGCATGCCGCGTCGTCAAGGAACACGGCGACGGATTGGGCGCTTTTTTCCGTGGGGAGCGAGTGCTCCGGGCCGTTCGGCAGGAGCGCGAGAACCTGCCGCACGGCGCGGGTTTCGCCCGGCTGCAATTCCCAGTCGTACTGGAGCGCGTGAACCGGGGGATACCCGTAGATGGAATTCGATTCGCCGTACACGCCCCAAGGGCCTCCGGCCTCGGGCTTGAGGCGCAACCCTCCGCGCAGGACGGCTTCGGGATTCTCGAAACTGCCTTGACCCGCGAACTTCTCATAGCTGATCTCCGCGGCCGAGAGCCCGTCGCCCTCCGACCAGAGGACGACGCTCCGGCGCTTCTCGGGCTCGGAGTTCATGTTCATCAACTGCGTCCAGAAACCCGTGCGAGGCTCGTTGCAGAAACCGGTTTTCAGGTACCATTCCGGTTTGTCCCACGGCGCAAGCATGGCGGGGTTGACGTAAGGCCTCAGAACGGGAATGACGGACAGTCGCAGAGACTTGTCTCGGAGATTGGTTGCGGAAACCTTCATGCAGATGGCTTGGGAGGCGGGAGGAATGAGGAGCTCCGTTTCGCAGCGGACGCCCTCGTGTTCGATGAGATAGACGGCGGTCGCCGGGGCGTAAGTGATTCGGACTCTCTCGGGCGCCACGGCCGTGTCCGCCGCATCCAGGAGGGGTCGGAAGAAGTTGGTGAAGCCTTTGGCGTGGAAGGCGTCCGAGCGCAGCCAGACAAGCCAGCTCGAGTCGCGCTGGAACGGTTCGCGGCGGAAGAGCATGATGTCGGTCGGCGGGTCGGCCTGGGCGTAGACCGGGCCATGCTGATCCACCCGCATGAGGATCTTGCGGTTCTGGTAGATGTATTCCCACGCGACGGGAAGGTCGGCGGACTCAATGGTGAAAGCCGCCTTCCGATCCTTCTCAAAGCGTCCCCAGTCCCCAAAACCCAGCTGCGATAGACTCATCCGTCCGGTCTCCGTGTCTGTGAAGGAGATCCCCTTCCAAACCGATCAGAACCGGGGAGATCTTACATTCCGCGAGGAAGCCCCGCAAAGGGAAAATGACCGATTGCCTCGCCGCCGGAGAGACGCAACGAGGGCGGACCGGATTGCGAGGCGCGACCCGCCAGAGGGCGCGCAAGGCATCGCGGCAACCGCGGCCGGGACGAAACCCGTAGGAGTCGTCTATGAAGTCCTTCTCGTAAACCTGCTCGAGGCTTCGCGCCATCGCGACGCCGACGAGATTGTCTTCCGGCGCTGGCATCCCCAACGCCCTGCCTTTGGCGCTGCCCGGCGGCTGGTCAACCTTGCCGGGGCGGGATTCCCTCCCGCTCGATATCGCGACCTTGCTCGGCCGCACTCGCAAGGGCCTCACAATCCCCGGATTTTTCTTGCGTCTGCTCGCGGATTCTGCCACGGTCTGTCGACATCGCTCCGGGTAAGGTCTCTTGTTCGGAGGAATGCCGGCGCGACGGGAACAAGACGCGACGCGGCCGGTCAAAATCCTGCAAGAGGCAATGGCCTCGGTGGCAGTGAAGACCGATTCTCGACTTCCGCGACAAGGAGGGGAACGATGAGACAGAAGACATTCCACGTCTCCAGAATGTTCGGCGCGACGCTTCTCGCCCTGGCGCTTTCCTTCGGAGTGGCCGCCCGGGGCGCGACGGCTTTCTGCGGGAAGGCCGGGTGCGGCAGTCAAGGAGCGGCGTGTTGCGCCTGGGCGCAACCCGCCAAGCGCCCCCAGTGCGCCGCGGCCGAGAAGTGTCCCAAGTGGGCGGCGAAGGCGGCCGAATGCCCAAAGTGTGCGCCGGGGAAGAGGCGCCTTAAATGCCTTGCCGGCGCGGCCAACTGCCCGCGATGCACCCCCGGGGAGAAATGCCCCAAATGCGCGCAGGCGAGCCAATGCCCCAAGCCCGGAACATGCTGCCAGGGACTGAGATGCAAAGGGAAGAAGGCAGGGCGCGCGGCGCCTGCCGGGAATTTCCGCGCCCGGGGCGCCGGGGAGCAGTTCGTGCGCGGCGTCACGAACGTGGGGTTCTGTTGGTTCGAGGTAGTGGACAGCGCGCAACAGAGCTTGATCGCTCATGAAGGTTGGGGACTCGGCGGCATCCTCGGCAAAAGCATCTATCTCCCCTTTGCCGTGGTCGGCGGGGCTTTCCGCGGCGCGGAACGAGCGGCCAGCGGCGTCGTAGAAACCGCGTTCAGCCCCTTCCCGCCTCACGGTTCCATGATCGATCCGGCATATCCGCCCTACCTGCGGTCCGCAGAGGGCGCCGCAGGGAAAGGGGCCTGTCCCTGCGCGAAGCCCGGGAATTGCCCGAAATGCAAGGTCTGCCCGAAGCGCAAGGCGGGCGGCGGGCCGAAGTCATGCCCGAAGGGGAACTCCCGCCCCGTCCCTGAGGCGGAGGCGAGCGGCTGCTCTTCTCAATGAGGCCCGGCCTCGTCTCCTTTTCTCTTGGGCCGCCGCGCAGGCGTCACCCGGCGAAGCAGGCCGATCTGCAGGAAAAAAGAGCCGAGAACGAGCGGCGGCAAGGCAATCAAGGCGAGCGGATCGTCGAACGCCAGGACAATCATGACCGAACCGGCCGCCGAGGCGACGAGCGCCACGACCCACCGCGACCCGTAGACCATCGCCATCCCGCCGACGGCACAGCCCAAGACGGGGAAAACCACGCGCCAAAGAGCGGCATCGCGGGCGGCCCAGTCCGCGTGGCTCACGGCCCAGCCGTGGCCGGCCAGCGCAGCGGCCATCCCCATTAGCGCGCCGGCCAGAAAGAAGAAGAGCCGGTGCAGACCCCGGATCAGGAAAATGCCGACAACAAACCCGACCAACCCTCCCACCGGCACGATCCAAGGGGTGTCGGCGGGGTCGAGGCCGGCCAGCGCGCACCCGGCCCATGCCGCTCCCGCCCCGGCGCAGGCGCCGATCAGGGCGCCCGTCATGTGCAGGCCGACCCAGTAGATGGTCCATCCGCCCAGGCAGAGCGCCGCGCCGGCAAGAAGATAAGGCCAGGAGAACTCAGGCATAGAGCTCCGTTGCGCAAGTGCGGCTCAAGAAGGGTGGCCAAGGCGAGCCGTCGCTCCCCCGGCCCTAGATTGCGGATTTCCCCCCCAGCAGTTTCTCGACCACGTCAAAAACCTGTTGGGGGGCAAAAGGTTTATCAATACAGTCGTTGGCGCCGGCCGTCAGGGCCCGATCCTTCATCTTGCGCTCTTCGGCCGAGAGGACCACGATGGGCAGGCTCGCCGTTTGCGGCTCAGTTCGGACTTTTCTGATCACGTCAATCCCGGCCAGTCCGGGCATCGCGAGGTCACAGAGGACCAAGTCGTAGGCGCCGTCCCTGATGCGGTCCAGACCTTCCAGGCCATCCGCCGCCTCATCCACCTCGTAGCCGCCGAACTCCAGCGTCAACTTCAGAGTCGTGCGGATGCTGTCCGAGTCGTCGATGATTAGAATCTTGTGCGCGGCCATGGCCTTGCTCCTTCAAGGGAGTCCGTCGAGAAATCCAGGCCGATTGTACGGACCGACAAAGCCCTTGC
>DATKZW010000752.1:0-3268 GCA_035527775.1 Sumerlaeia bacterium
TATCCTTCTGGCTGGGCCTTGGGGGCGCTCTCGCGGGCGTTGGCGACAGGGTGGGTGGGGCGGCGGAGCCCTTCCCGGACGCGGGGCAGGGCGTTGCGGCCCGAGGAAAAAGCATTTCGGCGGTCCAGACGTGTCTGTTCCAGGACGGCAAGGAAGGCTACCGCAACTATCGACTGCCTGCCGTTGTCGTCACGACGAGCGGAACGGTCCTCGCATTCTGCGAGGGGCGCAAGCAAGGGCGTCTCGACCATGGCGACATCGACCTCGTTCTCAAGCGCAGTCTCGATGGCGGCGAGAGCTGGGAGAATCTGCAACTCGTCTATGAGGAAGGCGGCGGCGCGCCGGTAACGATCGGCAATCCTTGTCCCATCGTGGATCGGACGAGCGGCGCGATCTGCCTTTTGTTCTGCCGCGACAATCGTCGAGTCTTCGCCACGCGGACCGAAGACGAGGGCGCCAGCTGGGGCAAGCCCGAGGAGATAACGGAAAGCGTCACAAGAGCAGGATGGACCTACTGCGCGACGGGGCCGGGCCACGGGATTCATCTCCAAAGCGGAAGGCTGCTGGCGCCCTGCGCCCATTGGGATTCGGCGGTTTCCGGCGAAGGGAGCCGCTCGCACGAAGGGAGCCGCTCGCACGTCATCTACAGCGACGATCACGGCCTCACCTGGCAGATCGGGGGCATTATCGGCGGCGGCGTCAAGGAATGCGTCGTGGCGGAAATGGACGACGGGTCGGTCTACGCGAACATGCGCACCCTCCGCGGCCGAAACCTGCGCCAGACCGCCCGCAGCAGGGATGGAGGGCTCACTTGGTCGAAGCCTGTTTTCGAGGAGCAGTTGATCGAGCCGTCGTGTCACGCCGGCCTGACTCGCTGGAGGGAAAGAACCGAACCGGCGAAGTGGCTCAGCGACCTCGTCATTGCTTGGCTCTTCGGAGGCCGGACGACGCCGGCTGGAGGTGAGGACGCCGACGGGGTCGGTGAGGGCGGCGGGGTCGGTGAGGGCGAAACGAGCCCCTCTTCGGCGGGAGACGCCGATTCCCCGCTCAACTCTCGGGATTTCACGCGGTTCCTCGACTTCACGGACCCCGTCCGCCTTTTGCAGCCGCCCTCGTCTCGGTACGTGTTCTCGAACCCGGCCAGCGTCCAGCGTGAGATGCTCACCGTTCGCCTGAGTCGCGACGGCGCGAATACGTGGACTAACGGCAAAGTGCTCCACTCCGGTCGGGCGGCGTTCTCGGATTTGTGCGTGCTGCCTGACAACCGTTTGGGGTGCTTGTACGAATGCGGCGGGAACAGCCGCATCATGTTCGCCCGGTTCTCCGCGGAATCCCTCGAACCGTCGCCGTTCTACGAATTCTTGGTCAAGAGATCGTTCCCGGGCAAACCCGAGAGGTCCTCCATTCTCAACCCCTGGGGCGAAGACCTTTTCGCCTCCGACCCCCTCCCCAAGGACCTCGGCGAGCGCATTGCCGTCGCGGCGGCGGTGTATAGCGACCAGGGGATTCGCTACGACGGCTACAAGGGCAGCACGGACGACGGCGATCACTATTTCACGGCCGCCGACGGCGAAGACAACGCTTACGTGCCGGACGACGCAAACGCGACTTACCATCTAGTCCGCGACGGAGTCGTCGACGACGTTCGCGAACGCTTCTGGGTTTGTCTCGACTACCCGATACACACCCTTGCGCTGGCGGGATTCCCCATTCGTCGGGCCATGAAGGCGGACTTCGAGGAAGCGCCGTCCGTTTACACCGATCACGGGCTCTTCGCCGAGAACCGGCCAGACAGCCATTGGTTCTTCCGGCGGGTGCGCAACTTGCAGCGTTACCTGCGACGCAGACAACTGTACTGCAACGTTCACATCACGCCCGAGCAGTACCGCGATCCCGCCTTCCGGCCGGAGGTCCCTTTCAGAGTCGGCGACATCGTGTTGTTCGGTCACTATGCCGACGATGACACTCTCGGCCCTTGGTACCCGAAGCATTCGGGCATTGTGGCGAGCATCGACGCCCGAGGCCTTCCGTTCGAGGTCTACAATATGCGCGTCTCGCACAAGCTTATGGATGAGATCGACGGGCTCATTGCGCAGACGCGCAACATCGGCGGCCAAGACGTGCACTTCGAGCGCTTCCTCGATCGCTACTCGCTGCTCGGACACGGCCGAATCATCAACGCCTTCAACCCGGCGACCGGCAAACACGCCCTTGGCCGAGACGAGGCCGACGGGGTCGGTGAGATCCCCGGTTGGCAAGACGCTCCCATTCCACAAGTCGCGGAGATGGCTGAACCGCCGTCCTCGGCTGTCACAAGTGTGGAACAGCCGCCTTCGGCTATCACAAGTGTGGAACAGCCGCCCTCGGCTATCACAAGTGTGGAACAGCCGCCCTCGGCTGTTACAGAGGACACCGGCGAGGAAGAGGCGCCCGGACCGCGAACGCACGAAGGGGGCAAGGCAGGGATGAAGACAAGACCGCCGGAACGGTGAACGCGAGCAAATGCCGCCGGGACGGCGACGAAACGCGCCGTCAGGACGCCATTGCTGTCGCGCCCTTGCCCGCAGCATTGAAAGGGCTGAACTTAGATTCTCGAAACTGTGACGTGATAGGACGCCATTGCCCCTGATGTGCAAAAACGTGCAATCCTGGGGCTTTCCTTCTTCTGCAGAGCATCCCGGATGGCAGCCTCAAGCGGCTCGATGACATGCCTCCGAAACAGGCCCATTCTGCGCTGGAGTTCCTCTGCCTCGCCTGTGCTCGCCGACGCCAGACGAGGAATGTAGGGTCTCGCAGTGACGCTCCGCGGGGCATGTCCGATGTACTGGTCCCACATGGCGTTGCGGATTCGCTCTCTTGTCCTCATCGACGACAACGGCAACCGATCGGAGTGGACCTGCGACGCCCACGGGCGTAAGATATTCGAGGTGAAGGGCCTGAGCGACGACCCGCCCGGCATCGCCGACCGCGTCGACGGCCCCTCGACCATGACGTGGACCTTCAACGACGCGCAAAGGAGGGTCTTGAGCATGAAGTCAGGATGGTTGCTTGCTCTGATGGTCGGGTCTCTCGCCGTTCTGGCCGGATGTACGGCGAGAGTGTCGGTCAGCAGTAAGAAGAGCGCCGGGCCGCCGGAATTCGTCTTCAAGACGAGGCGCGTCAACAGTATTATGACGATCACTCTTTGGTCCAATTCATCATCTGAGTATTTATGGGCTCTTGACGGCAGATGCTACAAGCTGAGGCGACTGAAGTACGGTCTGGTCCC
>DATKZW010000753.1:0-3361 GCA_035527775.1 Sumerlaeia bacterium
TCCAAGGATTAACCCGGATTATCTGGCGGCTTTGCAGGGCTGGTTCTAGATCGGAAGTCGTGACCGTCGATCTTGGGGAAAGGGAAAAGACCCGATGTTGAGAGACAAGGCGCCCGTGTGGATCACGTTCATCGTCGGCGCGTTCATGGTGTCGAAGTTCTTCCTGGACGTGCCCCAGGTCACCAAGGTTGCCGATGAGTTGGAGCAATGGTGTCTGATCGTTGCGGGCATGGCGATCGTGCTGGGCGTGGTCAATATCCTTCGAGTCAACCTGAAGGTCGTCGCAAACCGCGGCAGAGACTGGAAATACAAGCTGGCGCTCATCGTGTCCATGCTGGGGATGACATCGGTGGGAATCGTGGAACTCATCGTCAGGAAAAGCATCGCCGGAGAGAGCGTGTTTCAGTACCTGTACCGGAACGTCTACACGCCGCTGTCGGCCACGATGTTCTCTCTCCTCGCCTTCTTCATCGCGTCGGCGGCCTTTCGCTCGTTTCGCGCGCGGAATTTCCGGGCGGCGGTTCTTCTGGTCGCCGGCGCCCTCGTGATGATCGGACGCGTGCCGTTGGGCGCCACGATCCATCCGATTCTTCCGAAGTTGGCCGACTGGATCATGGCGTACCCCAACGCCGCCGGCCAACGCGGCATGATCATCGGGGCGGCGCTGGGGGTTGTCGCAACGGGTCTCCGCGTGATTTTCGGCATCGAACGCCCCTACTTGAGAGGAAACTAGACAATTGGCGGAAACAGCGCCGTCCAGAGGCCTCGATCGCAGGTGGATCTTTCTCAGCATTGGGTTGGTGGTCCTCATATTTCTGAGACTGCCGGTCAAACTGAAGTACGCGCCCAATGAGAAGACCCGAGGGGTCTACGATGCGGTGGAGACCCTCGAGCCCGGAACCATTGTCTACATTTCGGCGGACTATGGGCCGTCCACGCGCGCCGAGCTGCTTCCCATGCACGAGGCCATCGTCTACCACGCCCTGAAGCGAGACTTGCGGATTGTCTCCGGCGCCCTCTGGCCCGACGGGCCGCCGTTGATCGATCTGGTCTTTGGGAAGATCAAGGCGGAGCTGGCCGAGGAGGGCGTGCAAAAGGAGTACGGCGCGGACTTCGTGAATCTGGGGTACAAAGCGGGAGGAGACGTCACCATTGTGAAAATCGGGTCTTCCATTCCCGAGACCTTCCCCGTCGACTACAACGACACGCCGCTCGCATCGCTTCCCCTGATGCAGGAGGTGAAGAACTTCGATCAGATCGGGCTTCTGGTGGACATTTCCGCCGGCTCGCCGGGCGTCCGCGAGTGGTTGCAGCAGGCCCAGAAGCGTTTCCAGATTCGCCTTGTGGCCGGCGTGACGGCTGTCATGGCGCCCGATCTCTACGCCTACTTCCAGTCGAAACAGATAGAGGGATTCCTCGGCGGCTTGGCCGGAGCCGCGGAATACGAGTACCTGCTGGGACGCCTTGAGGGACGAGCCATGACGGGCATGAACGTGCAGTCCGTCGCCCATTTCGTCATCCTGGGCTTCATCCTCTTCGGAAACGTTCTCTACTACCGGCAGTGGCGAAGAAGCCGCCTCGAAAGGTGAGGCCATGTTCTTGACTCCGGAAATCCTTGGCGTTTGGGTCTCGGCGTTCCTGACGCTAGCCATCTTCAGTTTTCTTTACAAGGACAACCCCGTCTACAAGTTCGCCGAGCACGTCTTCGTCGGCGTTTCGGCGGGATACACCCTGATTCTGACTTACAGCGGCACGCTGGCGCCGAACCTCGTTCAGCCGCTGATCAAGGCGGCTCGACACGCCGGGCTCCTCGCGGCCCAGGAGGTTGATCCTCAAGCGTGGACAGGTTGGTTCCGACTGGGCGCCTTGACGCTCGGGATCCTCATGCTCATGCGCCTCTCCCCCAAGTGGGGGTGGGTCAGCCGATGGCCGCTTGCTCTCCTGATTGGGACTTACGCAGCCCTCCGAATGACCGGGCTTGCCCAGGCCGATCTCGTCATGCAAGTCAACGCCACGATGGTTCCTCTTTTCGGGAAAGACCTGCCCCGCTTCCACTGGCAAGATCCGTCGGTCCTCAATCATTGGATCCTCGTGATCGGCGTTTTCTCCGTGTTGATCTACTTCTTCTTCTCTCTGGAGCAAAAGGGCCCCCTTAAACACGCCGCCTTCATTGGCACGTTCTTCCTCATGGTCGCTTTCGGCTCGTCTTTCGGCTACACCGTGCTGGCGCGAATCTCGCTCCTCATCGGCCGCGTGCAGGATCTCTACGATTTCGCCGAACGCCGCACCGGCTACGCGTCGATCGTCTGCGCCGTCGCCGTCATTCTTTTCCTTGTGGTGTGGGAACTCCGCAATCGAAGGAAGGGAAGCCCGGAAACGGAGTGACGTTCCCCTCCGCGCCGGAGCCTTGCGCGGCTGATGCGCGAACCGTTCCCATGCGAGAGCGACGGCGCCGCCTATGAAGTTTGGAGCGCACACGTACGTGTTCACCGACCGCTGGTCGGACGACTGCCTGCGCCTGCTCGATCTGGCCAAGCAACTCGGGCTCGACTGCATCGAGATCGGGGTCGGGGACGACGTGCCGTTCTCCCCCGCGCTCACCCGGCGGCGCGCCGGGGAACTTGGGTTGGACCTGGCCGTCAGCCCCGGAGGCCTGTGGCCGCTCGAGTGCGATCTGTCCTCGGACGAAGATTCGGAAAGAGAAGCCGGTCTGGCGTGGCACAAAAGGCAGGTCGACCTCGCCGCTGAACTTGGGGCGGTCGCATATTGCGGGTCCATTTACGGGCATACGGGGGTGGTCAAACGCCGGCGCCCGCCGCCGGAGGAGTTCCCGCGCACGGCCGCGGCTCTGCGTCAACTGGCCGAGTATGGGAAGGAGCAAGGGGTCGCCATCGTCCTCGAGCCGATGAGCCATTTCCGCACGCACGTCGTCAACACCCCCGAGCAGGTCATGCGCCTCATCGCCCTCGCCGACCATCCCAACCTGGGCGTTCTTCTGGACACCTATCATCTGATCACGGAAGTGCGCGACTACGCGGCCGCGATCCAGACCGTCGGCAAGCGCCTCTGGGGCCTGCACGCCTGCGAGAGCGACCGGGGCGTTCCGGGCGGGGGACTCGTGCCGTGGGACGCCGTTTTCGAGGCATTGCGCGGCGTCGATTTCGACGGCCACGCGATCATGGAGACCTACAACTCCTCCCTGCGCGACTTCTCTTACGAGCGCGGCATGTTCCACAACGTCTGCCCCGACCCGGCGGCGTTCGTGAAGGAAGGGCTGCGATTCCTGAAAGAAGGTCTGGGCCGATCGGCTTCCGACTGAGGCGTTCTCCCGGCCCAGGAACGCGGGCGGCCGCCGCCGGCC
>DATKZW010000754.1:0-2458 GCA_035527775.1 Sumerlaeia bacterium
GCCTTCATCACAGAAACGCGGGACGGAACCGGGCGTCCGCCCTCGTCCCAACGCCTATTGGCGATCCGCATATCGGTAGAAACGGTAGTCGGCGCGTCGGTCGATCTCAAAAACGACCTCTCCCCCCTCGCCCACCGTGACCGTTTCCTCCGCACCCCTCTCGAGGTCGGTCAAGCGGATCGCCTTTCCCGCCAGAAACTTGAGGCGGACGGTCTTCGACGGTTCCTCGTTCTCGATCTGCCGGAAGAGGGTGAGATAGCCGGCGTTCGCGTCGGGGTTATGGTTCTGGAAGCCGGACCAGCCGGCGTTGTCGGGTTTCTCGCCGATCGGGAGAACAAAGCCTTTGAACATCTCTTGGCGGTGCTCCTTGTAGAGCGCCAGGAGGGGGCGAATCTGAGCGCGCGCCGCTTCGTCGTAATAGCGCGTCTGCTGAAAGAAAATGGGCGAGCCCATCAACGTTTGGGCAACGACGTAAGCGTGGCTGTGCTTGTAGGCGTCGCTCGCTTCGCGATTCACGCGATCTATGTTCTGCACCGTGACCTGGAATCGGTTCAGATTGAGAAACTTCGACACCTGCCAGGCGTCGCGCAAGACGAGATACGGCACGTAGACCGCATGGGACGGACGCAGGGGTTTGCGGTTTTCGAGGTAGATGCTGCCGCACTCGCGGCCGAAGAAGTAGCCGACTCGCGGCGGGTTCTCGGTGACGTCCCAATTGACGCGAACCCGATGACCGGAGCGCTTCACCAAAGCCCGGACTTTGCCCATCAGGCTCTCGATCTTGGCGTGCGCGTCGAGGCTGGCAAAGTCGACCTTGTAGTACTGGAAGCCTCCTTTGTCATGGCTTCGCGCCAGGTCCTCTTCGGGAATGTGCCAGGCCACCCACAGTCCCAACTTCACCCCTTTCTCCTGCGCCGCCGTCTTCACGTTTCGCCAACCTTCGGGGTAGACGTCATAGGCGCCGTGGGCATCGTCATCGCTCTTTATCGCCGGACGCCAGTCTTCATAACCGGCGCCTTGCCAACCGTCGTCGATCTGCTGCGCGTCGATCCCCAGATCGGCCTGCGAGGCGATTTCGCGCAGCACGTTCTCCTGGCGCGCCGCGTATTTGCCGTCTGTCGCGTTCAAGCACGACCCCCACGTGTTGGCCATGATGTAAACGTCGCGATCCGGATCGACCGGGTAGCGCCGCCGGTCAAAGGTCTTGAGAGCCAGATCGCGCTCGTCCTCTCCGCCGCTGTAAAGCACGACCCAGTTCGCCCAGCACGAGCGGAAGCGGTCCGCGCCGATCTCGCCGAACGGAACGCCCCAACCTGTGCTCCAGAGCCCCGCTTCGCCGTAATGGAAAGCGCCGGTGTCAACGCCCTGCTGGTTGGCGCACTTGTGCGATTCCTTGACCAACACGAGACCTCCGGCCCCATCGGCCACGGCCAGCAGACTCGCCCAGTCGATGGCGCCTTGCGCGGGGAGCGGCGGGGCGATGCGTTCCTCCCGGAGGATCTCCGTCTCGCGCGTGTTGCGGTGCTGCGTGTCGTTGTAATACCCCGCGGCAAGGAGGAATTTCCCTCCCAGAGAAACGGGGATGGCGTCCGACCGTCCGCTTTCAACTCCTCTTGTCGCGTCCAGGCCGGCCAACGCGCGTACGCGCAGCTGCGTTCTAAGGCCAGGGGCGCCCGGGTAGGCCCAAACGCGATACTGGAGAACCAGACGGTCCTCGGCGCAACGGAATTCCGCCGCGACCTCCAAATGGCGGGACGTGAAGCCTTCGTCGTTGGACTCGCGGGCCTCGAGAGAAACAAGTTCGCATCGCGAGTCCTCATGAAGGATTCGGCCAAGGGACCAATCGGCGGCGTAGAAGATTTCCCCCGTGGCCCATTCTTGTCCCGTCTCCAGGTTCCTCAGACCCGTCGTCGCGAAGCCCCGACCAGTCCACCGCCATTCGCGTTCCACTTTGCCCGTGCCGATAGTCAGCCGCTCGCCCGCGGTTTGAGCGTAGGCATCTCCGAGACGGGCCGAGAGGCGCGGCAACGAAAGAGAAGGCGCGCGAGGGAGAGAGTCGCTTCCGGGCGCAGGCGGAGCGGGGGGAGATCCGCCGTCGTGTTCTGATTCCATCAACGATTCAGTCCCTTCCTGGCTTTCCGGCAGAGACCGCCGTGGGAACTGCAGGCTCTACAGGTCGTGAAAGCCAGTGGCGGACCGCCGGCCCACCCTACGAGCAGACAAATGCTCTCCCGAGTTGTAGGCTGGGGCAACGCCCCACCATTCTCACAACCTGACCCGCTGAGAATGCCTGAGCAGTTCGCCGGTCTGTCGGCGGGCTTCGCGGAGGATCTTCGAGGGGGAAACCGAGACCTGTCACGGTTGAAAACACTCCTGCAACCGCGCCGTGAACTCCGCCGAGTCGGCGAAGAGCTCGATCAGGTCGCTGTAGGTTCTTCGACCCGACCTGAGTTCCTCC